>CAYYGM010000067.1:15458-22102 GCA_964471555.1 uncultured Phycisphaeraceae bacterium | reverse complement strand
CGACCTGATCTTCGCCATCCCCACGCAGACGCTCGACCAGCTCGATGCCGACCTCGACGCGGTGCTAGCCCTCGGTCCGACGCATTTGTCCAGCTACAACCTGACCTATGAACCGGGCACCGCGTTGACGACCAAGCTCAAGCTCGGCCGCATCCGCCGCATCGACCAAGACCTCGAACGCGCCATGTACGAGCGCGTCATCGACCGTCTCGCCGCCGCCGACTTCGAGCACTACGAAATCTCCAACTGGGCCAAACTTCCCACCCCCGGGGCGAGCCCGCTTCAGCGGGCGGGCGAAGTGTCGCCGTTCCGCTGCCGCCACAACCTGATCTACTGGCAAAGCCAGAACTGGCTCGCCGCCGGCCCCTCCGCCTCGGGCCACCTCGACGGCTACCGCTGGAAGATCGCCCCCCGCCTCGGCGATTACATCGAACAATCACCCCACCCCCAGCGCATTGACGAGGAACAACTCACCGGCCGAGCTCAACTCGGCGAACAACTGATGATGCGCATCCGCCTGCTGGAAGGCGTACCGCTCGACATGCTCCCCCCCGACGCCGATGTGCAATCCATGATCGACCGCGGTTGGCTCGAGCGCACCGCCACGCATCTTCGCCTGACCCGCGAAGGTCTGATGTTCGCCGACACCATCGCTGTAAATCTACTGTAGCGTCACGCTACGAAGCGACGCCGCTTGCGGCGTTGCCTCACGGCTGCGCCGCCTCCGGCTGCTTCTCGCCCTTGATCGCCTCCCATGCATTCTCCAGAATCGTCCCCGCTTCGCTCACGGCGCTCGACAGATCCTTCTGAATCTGCTCCACGTGCTCGGCGTTTGCCTCCTTGAACTGCTCGAGATCCTGCTGAGCTGCTTCGATCCTGGCGTCAAACGCTTCCTTCATCTCGGCCAGCTTCGTTTCCGCCTGTTCGCCCTTCTCAGCAGCGGCGGCCTTGAGCTGATCGAACTGGGCCTGCATCTGTTCCAGCTTCTTTTTGGAAGCGGCGGCCACCTTCTCGGCTTCCTGTCTGGCGTATGCCTCGGCGGTGCCGGTCACATCACCCAGTGTCACGTCCTGCTTCTCAGCCGCGGCAGCGTCGCTCTCAACCTGCGGTTCGGCCGGCGTCTGCGGCGGTGGCGCCGGTGGCGGCGTCTCCTGCGGTTTGCAGGCTGTCGCCACCAACATCAATCCCGTCAACAACACGTATCGCGTCCACATGGTCGTCTCCCTGTTGAACGTGTGAGGTGATCCAATGATGATAGGTCAGCCCGTGCGAAGCTGTCCAGCGAAGAGGATTGAACCGCAGAGACGCAGAGGACGCAGAGAAGAAAACCACAGATTTCGCAGATTACACGGATTAAGCATTTCCAATCTGTGTAATCTGCGGCTCCTGTTTCTTGTCTTTCTCTGCGTCCTCTGCGTCCTCTGCGTCTCTGCGGTTCAACTCCGCCGCTTCAGCGGCGTTTGCGTTGTTTGAACTTCTTGCCGGTGTCGCCGTGACGTTCGCGGGCGGCGGCGGCGCGGCGCTGTTTGCGTGAGCCGCCGCCGGAAGAACCCTCACCGCCGCGGGTGGCGCGCTCGGCGGCTTCCAGGTCGGCCCGTTGCTCGGCTGTGCCCTGTTGAGCGGCAGCGGCGGCAGCCTGTTGAGTGGCGCTGCCGGCCGCTTCGTGGCGGGTCTGGTGCTGCTCGCCATAGGCGCTGCGCAGTTGCACGTTGGGCGTCAGCTTGGCGCGGAAGATCAACTCCGTCACCCGTTCGCGCACCGCCTGCCGCATCTGCTGGAACTGCTCAGCACCCTCGCGCTTGTACTCGATGCGCGGATCCTTTTCCGCATAGCCGCGCAGGGAGATCGAGTCCTTGAGCTGGTCCATGGCGTAGAGGTGATCCTTCCACATCTGGTCGAGAATCTGCAGCAGCACGAAGCGCTCCAGTTGTGTCAACTCCACCCGCAGCGCGGCTCTCGCCTTGCGGGTCAGGAACGTCTCCCATTCGCTTTGATCCTCGGGCAGCGTCTCATTCTGCGGCAAACCGAAACGCTGGCGCATCCAGTCGAGCAGTTGCTCCGCGTTGTCGCCGTGCTTGCGCATGGCATCGCGGATCGTCTCTTCCAGCTTGCCGTCGCGCAGGTAGGCACGGGCCTGGGCCACCAGAGCATCGTGAATCTGCTGGCCGGTCATGCTCTTGACCGTTTCAGCGGTCCAGTTCATCTGGTAGCGCTGGTTGGCCCAGGTGACCAGTTGGTCGGCCGCCCAGTTCTGATCCTGCTGCGCGCCCTGGAAGACCAGTTCCAAGATGAACTGCACGGGATAACGAATCTCTCGCTCCTGGTACGCCTCGCGGGCCTTCTCGATGATGTGGTCGGCCGCCTCGTTGCCTTCGAGCTTGACGATTTCGTTGATGTCGGGACGGAAGCTGAACTTCTGCTCGCACCAGTTGGCCAGTTCCTTGGCGCCCAGGTGCGGCTCGAGATAGGCAGCCAGACCCGACAGGTCGCGGTTCTCCAGGTTGCGCAGGGCGGATTCGATCAACTCGCTGCGCACCTGGTCAACGGTCATATCGCGCAGCTTGTTCTTGCTCAGGTTCACGCTGAAGCGGGTCATGGCCCATTGGCTGAGGCCGTTGAGATCCCATTCCTCGGGCGGAATGTCGTTGGACATGTACTCGCCCAGCGTCACGTCGATCACCTGCCGCGTCTCAGCCTCGGCGGCCTTGCGCACGATGATCTGTAACTCGTCGAGACTATCGAGGCGAATCTTGCCCGGCTCGATGCTCACGTCCAGGTGCTGGCGGCACCACTCGGCCACCTGCTGCGGCACGTAGTCGTCGGCCAGGTACGTGGCCACGGCACTGTCCACTGATTCGCTGATGTAATCGAAAATGATCTGGTCAACGTCGCGCCCTTCCAGCACGCTCTGGCGGATGGAGTAGAAATTGTTGCGCTGGTGCTCCATCACCTCGTCGTATTCCAGCAGGTTTTTGCGGATTTCGTAGTTGCGTTCCTCGACCTTGCGCTGGGCCCGCTCCACGCTGCGCGTGATCCAGCGGTGCTCGATGGCGTCGCCTTCCTTCATGCCCAGCTTGCTGAGGGCCGCCATGGTGGTCTTGCCCGCGAACAGCTTCATCAGGTCGTCTTCCAACGAGATGAAGAAGCGCGAGGAGCCCCGGTCGCCCTGCCGCCCGGCCCGGCCGCGGAGCTGGTTGTCGATTCGCCGCGCTTCGTGTCGCTCGGTGCCCACGATGTGCAAACCGCCCATGTCCTGCACGTGCGACCACACCGCCAGGCGATGCTTGTCGTAGTCCGGCAGCTTGTCCAACGTGGCCAGCAGCGTCGGCTCGTCCATCTTCAGAGCCTTGGCTTCGCTGACGTAAGCATCTTCCGTCGCCCACTTGCGCAGCAGGCTCATCTTCAGTTCCTGGAAATCAGCCGCGTCCGTGTCCTTGGCTTTCATGCCCAACTCGCGCACCGCCTGGTGGCGGTACGACAACTCGACCAACTGCTCATCCGTCATGGTGGGCTCCGCCTGGCGCGGCAGCATGTTGCGCTGCTTCCAGTGCTGGACCAGGGCCTCGCGCTGCACGGGGCGGAGCTTGATGTCGGTGCCGCGGCCGGCCATGTTGGTGGCGATCATCACCGCGCCCAGTTCGCCGGCATGCTCGACAATGTGGGCTTCGTTGGCAGCCTGATCGACCTTGGCGTTGAGCACCTGATGCTGGATGCCGTGCTTGTGCGTGAGCATTTTCGAGAGCATTTCGCTCTTTTCGACGCTGGTGGTGCCGACCAGCACGGGCCGGCCCAGGTCGTGCACGCGCTTGATCTCATCCAGAATGGCGTTCCACTTGTCCTTTTCACTCAGGAAAATCAAGTCGTCGCGGTCGATGCGGCGGATGGGTACGTTGGTGGGAATGCAGACCACGTCCAGCTTGTAGATTTCGTTGAACTCGGTGCCTTCGGTGATGGCCGTGCCGGTCATGCCCGCCAGGCGTTTGTAGAGCTTGAAGAAGTTCTGGATGGTGACCGTGGCCAGGGTCTGGGTTTCCTGCTTGATCTTGACCCCTTCCTTGGCCTCGACCGCCTGGTGCAGGCCGTCCGACCACTGTCGGCCGATCATCAGACGACCGGTGAACTCATCGACGATGATGACCTCGCCCTCGCGCACCACGTAGTCCTTGTCGCGCTGATAGACCACGTGCGAGCGCAGCGCGTTTTCCAGCAGGTGCGGCATGTCCATGTTGTTGCCGACGTAGAACGAACCGACGCCCGCCTGCTTCTGGGCCTCAGCCACACCCTCGTGGGTCAGGTGCGTGGCCTTCTTGTCCATCTCCACTTCGTAATACTGGGTGTGCTGATCGCGCTCGGCCTCCAGTTGCGGGATCTGCTCCTCGATGCGCTTCATCTCCTCGCGCATGGCGGGGATTCTGGACTTGTCACGGGCGTTGCGGATGTCGCCTTCCAGGGCGCTGACCCGGAGCTTGGCCTGCTGCACCTTCAGATCGGCAGCGTTCCATTCGCGCTGCTTGCTGACCAGGTGGCGGGCGATCTTGTCCGCCAGGTCGTACTTGGGGGCATCCTGGTGGGCCGGGCCGGAGATGATCAGCGGCGTGCGGGCCTCGTCGATGAGAATGGAGTCCACTTCGTCAATGATGCAGAAATCGCGGTGTTTCTGCACCTGCTCGGCGGTCGAGAGCTTCATGTTGTCGCGCAGGTAGTCGAAGCCGAACTCGCTGTTGGTGCCGTAAACCGCATCGCAGTGGTAAGCCTGCTGCTTGAGTTGGGCCGGCTGCATGTGGAAGGGGTGGATGGCGCCGACGGTCAGGCCGAGCCAGTAGTAAAAGGGGAAGACCCAGTCGCGGTCGCGCTGCACGAGGTAATCGTTGACGGTCACGATGTGGCACTGCAGGTTCTCGCAACACGCCACGTAGCAGGCGAGGGGGGCGACGATGGTTTTGCCTTCGCCGGTGCGCATTTCAGCGATGCGGCCTTCGCCCAGCACCATGCCGCCGATGATCTGCACGTCGAACGGCCGACAGCGGAACGGCGGGCGCGATTCGGGCTGAATCTTGCGCACGCCTTCGTAGATGGCGTTGGGAATTTCAATCTGCATCCACCCCGGGGCCGGCTCACCGCCCTGCACCGGCTGCGGCTCCAGGGCCTCGGCCCTGGCCTTGAGCTGCTGGTAAGTCGCCTGCAATTCGCCCGGCAACTTGGTGGGATCGAACTTGTATTCGGGGTTGAAGATGTTGCGGATGCCGACGGCGCGGTCCATCACCTCGCGGCCAACGGCCATGACCTCGGGCAACAGACTGTGGATGCTCTTGCCGTCAGCGACCTGCCGGCGGAAGGACTCGGTCTTAGCCCGCAACTCGGCGTCGGTCAGCCGGCGGGTTTCGTCTTCCAGGGCGTTGACCTGCTCGACGCGGCGGCGATAGGCCTTGATCAGTCGATCGTTGCGCGAGCCGAAGACTTTGGTGAAGGGACGGGAAATGTATTGGATGACCATGATGGGCCTCAATCAGAGCCGGACTGTGCGAGTCCGGGTTTTGGCGGATGTTGGATAGCGGATGGATGGCGCGCCGGCGGCGCCGCACGATGGAACGCGTCGGTCAGGCGCGGTCGGGCGGCGGCAGGTTCAGCAACGCCTCGCGCAGGGGCGAAGAAAGGTCGAACTGCGAAAACTCGGGCTGCGGCAGGATGGCCAGGATCGGCTCCGCCTGTCGGGCACGATGGGTGTCGGCGATCACCGCCGCGTTGGGCCGCACCTGTCGGGCAGCCTCGGCAATGCGCGTGACCAGGCCCGCCAGCGTGCGGATTTCCATCGATTCGGCGCTGACAGTCCGCTCGCCCTGCCCCATGGCAGCCGCGCACAGGCAAAGGACCACCACCCCCGGCATCACCAGGGTCAGCGTCCGCCGCTCGCTGTTGCGATCATTAGGCACAGAGTGATTATCGACCGTTCTGGGGGCGAAGGCAAGTAAAGATAGCCACGAGCCACCAGCCACGAGCCATGAGGGGTTCAGGCCCTTGGTGTTCTTATCCCTCGTGGCTCATGGCTATTCGCTCGTGGCTCTGTTAAGACAGTTCATTCTGGAACAGCTCGATCACTTCGCCGCTGGGGCCGGTGAAGAAGGCGAGGCGCACGGGAACCTCGGCTGGAAGGCTTGTCACACCCCAGCCGAGATTGCGGCCGGGCTCTTCACTTCCGGGGGCGGTGTTGGCGATGGTCACGTCCTTGGGCTCCATGGTGACCTTGTAGCCCTCGCTGCGCACGCGCTCAAGCACGGCATCGCAATCGTCCACGCGCAGGGCGAGGTGCAGCAGCACGTCCTTGTCGCGCCTGGACACCGCAGCCGGGGCGGGCGACTTGGGCCGCTCGAACAGTTCCACGTAGCAGCCGCCGATGTCGATCATGGCCGCTCGTTTGGGCTTTTCGCCCCACGCCAGCCGCACAGGCCGGCCGAGCAGGCGGGTGTAGAAATCGAGCGCTTTATCGAAATGGCGACTGCGCATCGCCACGTGATGGAAACCCGTGACCTTGCCCTGACTCATGACGCACTCCTTGTCAAACGTAAAACAAAGGGGCCGTCATCATAGCCGGGTGGCGCCCACGACGTGTTACGTTGCGGCTGGGCACTGACATTTCGATTGCATCA
>CAYYGM010000067.1:0-15448 GCA_964471555.1 uncultured Phycisphaeraceae bacterium | reverse complement strand
TCCAGGGGCGAACATCAGCGCGTGCGGCAGGTGGTGTTGATCGTGGGATTAGCTGTGTGCTCGTGGATGAGCATGATGGCGGTGCATGAATTGGGGCACGTGATCGGGGCGACGGCCACGGGCGGGAAGGTGCTGCGCGTGGTGTGGCATCCGCTGGCGTTTTCACAGACGGTGGTGGACCCGAACCCCAGGCCGCTGGTGGAAGTCTGGGCGGGGCCGATCTGCGGGATCGTGCTGCCGCTGATTGCGGCCGGTGTGGCGTGGTGGTTGCGGCTGCGCATCGGGTATCTGTTTACGTTTTTCGCGGGCTTCTGCCTGCTGGCCAACGGGGCGTATCTGGGGCTGGGCGTCTTCGACCGGGTCGGCGATGCGGGTGATCTTCTGTGGCACGGAACGCCGAGTTGGGTGCTGATGGTGTTCGGCGGGCTGACGGCGCCGGCCGGGCTGTGGTTGTGGCATATCGCCAGTCCGCATCTCGGATTCGGAGGCGCAAAACGTACCAGGCCGATCGTGGCGCGTGATGCCTACGGCACACTGGCGACCGGCGTATTGCTGGTGCTGCTTGCGATGGCGGTCAGCGGCTGCTCGCGGGAGGCGCCCAGCCCTGTGAATGCGATACCCGCGAAGATCACGCTCAGGCAGCGAACCACGCTGGAACTGCCGGGCTTCGACAACCGGTTGCTGCTGACCATCGACGACATCACGCACAACCAGGTCGAGGTTTCGCTGGCGGGTGCTGACCTGACGTCGCTGCTGTCGCCGCGGTCGATGTCGCCGCATGACGAGGCGGTGTTTGAGTTTGACGGCACGCGCTACGTGCTGGCGTTGCAGCGGCTGAGCAACATCTGGGTGGGTGATGATTTTGCCACGTTCACCATCCGCCGCGAATCCGAGGAGCCATTGAGCGAACCGGCCAAAATCGAAAGGCTGATCCAGGCGGTGGCTGAACTGGCAAACGCGACGTTCATTCGCAACGGCGCGGAGTATGACGCCCGGGAGGCGGCCGATCATCTGCGCATGAAGTGGCGAGCTGCCGGCGATCAGATCGCCACAGCCGAGCAGTTCATCGAGGCCATTGCGTCACGATCGTCGATGTCCGGCAAACCCTACCTGATTCGTTTGTGCGACGGCAGTGAAGTGCCGGCCGGCGATTACCTGCGGCAACGCTTGGGCGAAATCGATGCGACCGCGGAGGAACGGGAATGAAAGCGGTGTGCAGCTTGGTGTGGAGACAAGCGGCGCATGGCACGGCCCCCGGTGTGATCACCGGGGGCTGAATGGGGAGATTTTGCAAAGGGATTGCGGGGGTTACGCCGAGCGGCGGTGGCTGGTGCGGCGGGCGCGGATGGCGGCCAGGGGGCGGTCGCTGCTGAGGCGGCCGTTGAGCTTCTTGAGGGCTTCGATCTCAATCTGGCGCACGCGCTCGCGGGTCAGGCCCACGACTTTGCCGATCTCCTTGAGCGTCATCGGCTCCTCGCCGTCGAGGCCGAAGCGCAAGCGCAGGATGCGGGCTTCGCGGTCGTCGATGGCGTCCAACAGCAGGTTGATCGTTTCGAGATCGTCATCGAACAGCACCTGCTGATCGGGCGGACGGGTGCGGGGGTCGGCGAGCATTTCAGCCAGGGCGGGCAGGTCGCCGTCTTCACCGCTGCCGCCGGACTGGGCGGGCCGTTGATAGGCGCGGACGGCCTTGCGGATGATCCTGACCTTGCGGGGGGGCAGTTCCATGGCTTCGGCCAACTCGTGCAATGTGGGTTGGCGGCCGAGCGTTTCTTCCAGCTCGCGCCAGGTCCGCTTCCACTTGGCGATCAGTTCCACCATGTAGGCGGGGATGTGGATGGGTTGGACGGCGTTGATCAGGGCGCGTTTGATGGCCTGCTTGATCCACCAGGTGCCGTAGGTGGAGAAGCGGGCGCCCATGTCGGGGTCAAAATTTTCGACCGCCTTCATCAGGCCGATGTTGCCCTCTTCGATCAGATCCTGCAGGCTGAGGCCGCGGTTCATGTAGCGCTTGGCGATGGACACGACCAGGCGGAGGTTGGCCCGGATCATGTGCTCGCGGGAAGCGCCGCAGTTTTCGTTGATGATGCGGCGACAGAGCGACTTTTCCTGCTCAGCGGTCAGCAGCGGGGTCTGGTCGATCTGCTTCAGATACAGCTCCAGATCGGATTTGACTCGTGCGCGCTTGGGCATTCGGATTCGTTTCTCCACCAGGCTTGCGGGAACGGTGACGGACAGTCCACCGTCACAGTGTTTTTCGACCAGATCACCAGAGCGCTTAAGGCGGCCGCTCGCTGCAACAAGCTTCTCCAGACTGCGCAATCGTCACCATCGGCCCTGCCGAACGACGATGAAGTTGCTACGCTAAACGCCCAGCCATGAGCAGCCGCTTCGTCCCCATCGCGCTAGTGCAACAGGTCTTTTCACCCGCGGCTGACACCGTGCGCGGTTACTCGTCGCACAAACTGTGGCATGACCTGCTGGCGGGGATCACCGTGGCGGTGGTGGCCATTCCCCAGGCCATGGCCTTTGCCCTGATCGCCGGGGTGCCGCCGGAGTACGGGCTGTACACCGCCATCTTCCAGGGCATCCTGGGCGCGATCTTCAGTTCCTCGGAACACCTTTCCAGCGGCCCGACCAACACGCAGAGCCTGCTGATCCTGGCCACCGTCCATCGCATCTCCGGCAGCAGCGATCCGATGGTGTACGTGCAACTGGCCATCAGCCTCACGCTGCTCAAGGGTCTGATCCAACTGGCCTTCGCCGCCGCCCGCATGGGCAACCTGGTGCGATACGTGAGCCAGAGCGTGATCGTCGGCTTCACCGCGGGGGCCGGCGTGCTGATCGCCCTGTTGCAGCTACCCAATTTTCTGGGCATCCAACTGGACGAGCGTGTCACGTCGCTGCCCGGGGCGCTGGACAAGCTGGCAAGGCTTTGGCCGCAACTGGGTCAGGTCAAACCGCAGGCGGTGATCATCGGGGTGTCGGTGCTGGCGGTGGTGCTGATCTGTCGGCGGATCTGGCGCATGCTGCCCGGGCCGCTGATTGCGGTGGGTGGCGCGGCGCTGGCGGCTTACCTGATGGGCTGGAGTCCGCAGCAGGTGCCGCTGATCGGACCGCTGCCCAGCAATCTGCCGCACTTTCAGTTGCCCCATTTGAACTGGTCCACCGCGGAGGAAATGCTGGGCGGCGCCATCGCCATCGCCCTGCTGGGCCTGGTCGAATCGGTGGCCATCAGCAAGTCCATCGCCGTACGCAGCGGCCAGCGCATCAACGCCAACCAGGAGTTTTTCTCGCAGGGCCTGAGCAACGTGCTGACCAGCTTCTTTCAGTGCATCCCCGGCTCGGGCAGCTTTTCCCGCTCGGCCCTCAACTACACCGCCGGGGCTGCCACGCGCGTCGCCAGCCTGTTCAGCGCCCTGTTCATCGTCGTGGCGTACCTGCTGTTCTCGACCCAGGCCCGCTACATCCCCCTGGCATCGCTGGCGGCCATCCTGTTTATCGTGGCTTGGCACCTGATCGACTTCAACTACATCCGCCGCATCATCCGCACCAGCCGCGAGGACACCGTCGTCTGCCTGATCACCTTCCTGGCCACGCTGCTGATGCCGCTGGCATACGCGATCTACATCGGCATCTTCCTGAACATCGGGCTGTACCTGCGCCAGGCCAGCCGCCTGCACATGGCGGAGATGGTGCGCACGCAGGCTGGGCCCTTCATCGAGCGTCCCATCACCGACCGCACCGGGCGCAAGGCGGTGCTGTTCCTGCAACTGGAAGGCGACCTGTTCTTCGGCGTGGCCGACGAGCTGCGCGATCGGCTGATCGAGGTGGCCAACAGCGGCGTCACCGTCGTCATCTTCCGCCTCAAGCGCACGCTCAGCATCGACGCCACCATCCTCGGCGTCTTCCAGGAGTTCGCCCTCACCATGCAGCAGCGCGGCGGCTATGTCCTGCTCTGCGGCGTCAAAGATGAACTGCTGCAGCGCATCGAGCACTTCGGCCTGCTGGACATCATCGGCCGCGACAACGTCTTCCCCGTCAGCTACGGCATTTTCACCAGCGCCAAACAGGCCCTGCACCGGGCCCGCCAACTGGTCGGCACGTCCATCGACACCGACGGCTTCAGCGACGAGCAACTCCAGGATTTCGAGAACGCGGACTTCAACCAACGCTGATCGAGCCGGCGGGCGCCACGGCCGCGCGTCGGCCGTGCAAGACACGGCGGCACACCCGCACGCGGGTGTGGCACCCGGCTGGCACCGTTTAGCTGCTGAGCTTGCTCGGCGTTGTGCGAGCAAGCTCGCACGCTAAACGGGGCGGCGGCGCGATCATTTCTTGGATTGCGCCAGCAAGAACCATCACGCCAATTGCCCTATGCTGGTGAGCTGCTATTGCATCGGACTGCGTCGATGAACGACATGATGTCGAAGCTGCTCGCCCCGCTGATGCCGCCGGTCAACACGCTGCGGCACTATCGCTGGGCCGACCTGCCGCACGACCTGGTGGCCGGCATCACCGTCTCCGTGGTGGACCTGCCTCAGTCAATGGCCTTTGCGGTCATTGCCGGCATCAACCCGGTCTATGGCATCTACACCGCCATCATCCAGGCGTTCCTGGGCGGGTTGTTTACCTCCAGTCGCTTCCTTTCCAACGGCCCGACCAACACGCAAAGCCTGCTGGTGGGCGCGATCATCACCCGCCTGACCAATCCGCACGGCGATCCGCAGCGTTACCTGGAACTGGTGCTGGCCCTGACGCTGATCAAGGGCGTGATCCAGTTGCTGTTTGCAGCCGCACGCTTCGGGCGACTGGTGCGCTATGTCAGTCACAGCGTCATGGTCGGCTTCACCGCTGGGGCGGGTGTGCTGATCATCCTGGAGCAGATGCCCAATTTCCTGGGCCTGCCCACCACCACGGAGCACGTGTTGCCGGGCGTTCCGGGTGCGGTGCAGCGCATGTGGCCGCACCTGGGTGAAATCGACCTGACCGCGGTGGGGATCGGCGCGGGGGTGGTCGTATGCGTGCTGGGAGCGAAAAAGCTGTCGCGCTGGCTGCCGGGGCCGCTGCTGGGCGTTGTGGGAGCGGCCGTGCTGGTGTGGGGGGCGGATTTGAACTGGCTGCGCATCGTGGGACCGCTGCCCAGCGGCCTGCCCCACTTCCACGTGCCCCGCATCAGCTTCGCTGACGGTGAAAGCCTGCTCAACGGCGCACTGGCGATCGCGATGCTGGGCATGCTCGAGTCGGTCTCCATCGCCAAAGCCATCGCAGTCCGCACCGGGCAACGCATCGACGCCAACCAGGAATTCTTCGGCCAGGGTTTGAGCAACTTCATTGCCGGGTTCTTCCAATGCATGCCCGGGTCGGGCAGCTTCTCGCGCTCGGCCCTGCAATATGCCGTCGGCGCCCGCACCCGTCTGGCGAGCATGTTCTGCGCCGCCTGCAACGCGGTGCTCTTTCTGCTGCTGGCCAGCCAGGCCCGTTACATTCCCTTCGCCAGTCTGGCCGGGATCCTGTTTGTCGTGGGCGCTACGCTGATCGACTGGCGGACCGTGGTGCGCATCGTCCGCTCCAGCCGCTCGGACGCCATCGTCTGCCTGATCACTTTCCTTTCCGCCCTGTTTCTGCCGCTGGCTTATGCCATCTACGTCGGCATCTTCCTCAATCTGGCGTTGTACCTGCAGCAGGCGAGCAGGCTGCACCTGGACGAGATGGTGAGCACGCCGGGCGGGCCGTTCATCGAGCGTCCGCTGCGCGATCGCGGGGGTGATCAGCCGGTGCTGTTCCTGCAGATGGAGGGCGACCTGTTTTTCGGTGTGGCTGACGAACTGGCCGACCGCTTCCAGCGCATCGCCCGCAGCGGGGTGAACGTGGTGGTGCTGCGGTTGAAGCGCACGCACTCGATCGACGCCACGGTGCTGGGCGAGCTCGAGCGCTTCGTGCAGCAGATGCAGTCGCGCGGCCATCACGTGGTGCTCTGCGGCGTCAAGCAGGAACTGATGCAGACGCTGCAGTCCTACGGGCTGGTGTCGCTGATCGGGCCCCGCAACGTCTTCGAGACCGGCTTCGGCGTCTTCACCTCCGCCAAGCGAGCCCTGCAACGAGCCCGCGAACTGCTCGGCCGCTCCATCGACGCCGAGGGCCTCGACGCCCTGGATGAGACTGAGGCCTGGTCGTATGAGATTTAGGAAAGCCACCCGCGACCAGCCATGAGCCACGAGGGTGGTAAAGCCATGCAGCGGTAAGAGACAAGCCACGCGGGAATGAATAGCTCACTTCCGCATCTTCCCTCATGGCTCGTGGCTGATGGCTCGTGGCTACTTCTTCGGCTGCGTCAACAGGCGGTGTTTGCGCTTGACCAGGTCCAGCAGTTGCTCGACCTCGGTCATGGCGTTGGGCGACCAGGTGGCCCAGTGGGTCTTGACCGCACACTTGGCCTTGGCCTGGCGGATGCCATCGCGGATGTACCGGCTAAGCCGCCGCAGCGGCAACTGGTTGACCAGGTCGTCATCCAGCGTGATGCACAGTAGCGGCCCCTGCGGATTGGGAACCAGGTAGGCAAAGGGTCGCGGCTCGCCATTGCCTTGCGTCAAGTCGAACTGCCAGCACCACTTCCAACTGTCCCCGTGCCAGCGCAGCGTAGCCTTGAGCCCGTCGTAGGCCCCGATCTGCTCCATGAGCGTGGTGACGAACTTTTGCCGGTGCTCCTCCAAAGCGCCCAGCAGAACCTGGGGGTCCGGCTGCTGCCAACGGTCTTCCCACGGCTTGAGTTTTCCAGTCGCTTTGTCTGCCATAATGACCGTTCGCTGCACCCTGCGGAAACACGGAAAGACGAGTATTTTAGCGGGATTCGGGTATTTGGCAAACCGGTGGACATGTAAATGGCTGGCGCTGCGGGGGTTACTCTGGAGGTAACGGGAGTCACTGGCGTCATGGTTTTTCCAAGCGGTGACGCAACGCGTCGCAGGCCTGCGGTGCGTTGCACCGCAGCCAGGCCGGATACCTGCCATCGACTGCGGCCGTTGCAGTGGATACCATGATTCCCGGTTCCCGAAACCTGGATAGACCACGAACACCATGAACCAGACTGACGATCCTGCGATCACCGCCGCGGAAGCTGAAGCGGACTTCGACCCGGCCGAGTCCACCGTGCTGGTGGTTGACGACAACGAGCAGAACCTCGAATTGCTGCAGGCCTATCTCGAATCGCTGGGCTGCGCGATCGACACCGCCCGCGACGGCCTGGAAGCAGTGGCCCGCCTGGACCGCCAGGATCAACCGCTGCCGGACCTGATCCTGCTGGACGTGATGATGCCGCGTATGAGCGGCTTCGAGGTCTGCCGCAAGATCAAGGACGACCCGCGCACGCGCAGCATTCCGGTGATGATGGTCACCGCCCTCAACGAACTGGGTGACATCGAGCGCGGCGTCGAGTCGGGCACGGACGACTTCGTGACCAAGCCGGTGAACAAGCTGGAGCTGTTGACGCGGGTCAAGAGCCTGCTGCGGGTGCGGCACCTGAAGCGCGAGCTGGAGCGAACGGAAGCCTACCTGCGTGACATCGAGCGGTTGCGTCGCCAGGACGAACCGGCCGAATAACCCCCACTTCCACCGGCTGCCGGCGGTCAAATCCACCTGCCGCGACAGGGCGTTGCGACGCATTTCTATGCCATCTGGGTGAGAGCGGCTACCGGTCGTATCGGTTGTACCGACTGCGCCGGCCAATATGGTCGCAGGACCGCAGATTTCGATGCCGCGGGGTGATGCTGACTAAAGAGCGGTTCGATCTCCGGTATATCGCGTGCCCGGCTGGGACCGCCGGCAGGCGACTGGGTGAATCGGGGTTGCGTCCCCAGGGGGTCCAAATCTCCGTGGCCTGTGTCGGGACACGGACTTGGGGAACGCCAGGAAAACCCCACCGATCGCGGAGAGGACGAAAGACATGAGTCAAATCAACACCAACATTAACTCGCTGATTGCTCAGCGCGTGTTGAGTGCCAACAACAAGGCACTGACCACCTCGCTGGAGCGACTGAGCACAGGCTACCGCATCAACCGCGGCGGCGATGACCCGGCCGGGCTGATCATCAGCGAACAGCTCCGGGCCGAGAAAAACGCCATCAGCTCAGCCATCGGCAACGCGGAACGCGCCGACCAGATCGCCAACATTGCCGAGTCCGGCCTGCAGGAAATCACCAACCTGTTGACCGAACTGCAATCCCTCGTCGGTTCCGTGGCCAACGATGCCGGCATCTCCGATGAGGAAAAGGACGCCAACCAGTTGCAGGTTGACGCCATTCTGTCCTCCATCGACCGCATCGCCTCCACCACCGAATTCAACGGCACCAAGCTGCTCAACGGCCGACTCGACTTCCTGGTCAGCGGCGTTGATTCCAGCAACGTGATCGACTTTGCCGTCAACGGCGCCAAGGTTCCCGCCGGCTCGAACGTCGATGTGAACGTGGTGGTCACTCAGTCCGCCCAGCACGCCGGCGTGTTCCTGTCGGCGGCCGACACCGCCTTGAACTTCGGCGGCGCCCCCACCAGCAGCTTCGTCTTCGAAGTCACCGGCACCAAGGGCACCCGCCAGTTCAGCTTCGCCTCCGGTGTCAACCTGACCGACATGGCTGCCTCCATCAACGGTTTCAAGTCCATCACCGGCGTTTCGGCCGCGGTCAGCGGTGACGGCATCGTCTTCAAGACCGATGAATTTGGCTCAAGCCAGTTCGTCTCGGTCAAGATCATCAACGACGCCGGCCAGGGTGGCGGTCTGTACACCCTCTCCAGCACCGATGAAAACACCGCCAATACCGCCAGTGCGGCCGCCTTCACCTCCGTCGCCGCCTCCAACGGCGTCCGTGACGAGGGCCAGGACATCGGCGCATCGGTCAACGGTCTGGCTGGCGCCGGCCGCGGCACGCAACTGACCATCCGCAACGATGCACTGGACGTGCAGATGACCATCGAGGACACCACCGCCCAGACGCTCGGCGCCTTCACGGCCGGCACCATCTACGGCGGTGGCGCCAAGTTCAACCTGGGCCCGGACGTCAGCATCGGGAACCAGGTCACCCTCGGTATCCGCAACGTGGCGGCCCGAAACCTGGGCAACAACGACGTCGGATACCTGTCCTACCTCGGCTCCGGCCAGGACAACAACCTGATCGACGGCGACCTGACCGGCGCTCAGGAGATCATCACTGAGGCCATCAACCAGATCGCCGGCCTGCGTGGTCGCATCGGCTCCTTCCAGAAGAACGTCGTGGGCTCCACCATCACGTCGCTGAACATCTCCTACGAGAACGTCAGCGCCGCCGAGAGCGCCATCCGCGACACCGACTTCGCCGAGGAGACCGCCAACCTCACCCGCAACCAGATCCTGGTGGCGGCCGCGACCAGCGCCTTGCAGATCGCCAATGCCAATCCGCAGAACGTGCTGAGCCTGCTCGGCTAAAGCTGCGAACGTGTCAATCTGAATCTCCGGGAAGCCCACGTCGTCAAGGCGTGGGCTTCTTTTTTTGACCGATAACTCGAAGCGCTGCGGACGGCTTTTCGGCCGTCCTTTTTCATCTCTCAACCGGGGCGTCTGACGGCTGAATCTGACGTGTTACCCCTCTGCCGGGCCGTTTATGCGGTCTGTAACGAAAATATCGCTTATTTCTTTGGTAACGCGCTTAAGGTCTGTACCGGTTGTGACGATGCTGCCGCATGGTTCAGAGACGCATTCCGTATGCGAACAGGGAGTTGAAGCATGGGTTCCGATAAAGACTGTTCAACGAACCGCTGCTGCCACCCGCCGCCGACCGCCGAACAATCTCACGCGACGGGCGATAAACCGCCGCGGGACCAAGCTCCATCGGATCCACGGAAGGATGAAAGGAGCGAAGCAATGAGATGACCTGGCCAAACCCAGACTGACGACGACAACAACTTCATAACCATCAAGCATCAGTAACGGATCGGAGATCTGTGACGCACCGCAGGAGGCTTTTAGCCAACCCAACGTAACACAGAAACGCGTGTCCAGGGAGGACCTCTCACCATGAGTCGAATCAACACCAATGTCCAGAGCCTGTTGGCCCAGCGCGTGCTCGGCCAGAACAACAAGACCCTCAACACCTCGCTGGAGCGGCTGAGCACCGGTCTGCGGATCAACCGCGGCGCTGATGACCCGGCCGGTCTGATCGCCAGTGAGAAGCTGCGCAGCGAAACCGCCTCCATCAGCGCCGCCATCGGCAACGCCGAACGCGCCGACCAGGTGGTCAACATCGCTGAAGGCGGCCTGCAGGAAATCAACAGCCTGCTCATCGAGCTGCAGTCGCTCGTCGGCCAGTCGTCCAACGACGCCGGCCTGAGCACCGAAGAGCGCAAGGCCAATCAGTTGCAGATCGATTCGATCCTGCAGACCATCGACCGTATTTCCGCCGCCACCACCTTTGAAGGCACGCAGTTGCTCAACGGCAACTTCGACTTCACCGTCAGCGGCACCAGCGCCAACATCGCGGACTATGCGATCAACGCCGCCAAGCTTGAAACCGGCGATACCCGCGAAGTCAATGTGGTCGTCACCCAGTCCGCCCAGCACGGCGGTCTGTTCCTCTCGGCCGGAGCCGCTGCTCTCGACCTGGCTGCCGCCACCAGCTCCTTCACCTTCGAGTTGGCCGGCGCCGTCGGTTCCCGCGAGTTCAGCTTCGCCTCCGGCACCGATCTGACCGACATCGCTGCCGCCATCAACACCTTCAAGAGCATCACCGGCGTCTCCGCGGCCGTCAGCGGCACCGGCGTCGTGCTCAAGAGCACTGCGTACGGCTCCAGCCAGTTCGTCTCGGTCAAGATCCTCAACGACGCCGGCCAGGGCGGCGATGGCATCCTGAGCCTGTCGAGCACCGATGAAAACGTCGCTAATACCGCCTCCGCCTCGGCCTTCAGCTCCACTGCGGCTTCCGGCGGCATCCGCGACGAAGGTCAGGACATCGGCGCCATCATCAACGGCATCGCGGCCACCGGCGACGGCAAGACCGCCAGTGTCAGCACTGACTTCCTCGACGTCTCACTCGAGTTGACCAACACCGCGGCCATCACCCCTTCCGCCTTCACCGCCTTCACCATCACCGGCGGCGGCGCCAAGTTCAACCTCGGGCCGCAGGTCAACATCACCAACCAGGTCTCGCTGGGCATTCAGAACGTGGCCGCCCGTCACCTGGGCCGCTACACCGACCTGTCCAGCAACACCTTCCAGTTGGACGACCTGGCCAACGGTCAGGCCCTCAATGTGGTCAACGGCAACATCGAAAGCGCTCAGCAGGTGGTCAACAACGCCATCGATGAGATCTCTTCGCTCCGCGGCCGACTCGGCGCTTTCCAGAAGAACATCATCGGCTCGACGATCAACTCGTTGGGCATCGCTCTGGAAAACACCAGTGCGGCTGAGAGTTCCATCCGCGACACCGACTTCGCCAGCGAGACGGCCAACCTGACCCGGGCTCAGATCCTGGTCAACGCCTCGACCAACGTGCTGGCACTGGCCAACAGCCAGCCGCAGGCGGTGCTCAACCTGCTTGGGTAATGTCCCATCAGTTTTCGCCAGGAGGTCCGCCACACGCGGACATCCGATCACTGATGCGAGGCGACGGGCAACCCCCGTCGCCTCTTTTATTTTTCCCACTGCCCGGGCGGACCAGCCCCGCACGTGACCAGCCGTCCAGCCTGATCCGAATCCTCCTGCTTTCGCAGCCCCTCAATCGCATCATCTCCTGGCCGCAGCCCACCGCCGCCCCATCTATTTTTCACGGTACAAGACCTTAAAAACAAGCATTTTACGCAACAAGCTTGCGTTTAACGTGAAAAATAGATTGAACAATATCGACGAAAAAACTATGATAGCACGGACGCAAGTGCAATGCGGCTCTGTCATTGGGTTTGCGTGGAGTGGTTAAGAGGCGGGTGAACCGTGTCACGTTCTTTGTTGGATTTTCCCCAGGATTTACGCACAAGCTGCACCTATGCGGTATGCGCGTCAATGGCTGGCCATATTTCACCACCAACGCCTGATAACACGAAATCGGGGAGTCACCTGTCACCATTGTTCTTGCCCCCCAGTTGATCGAACCAGGAGAAATCACATGCACCGACTCGTCAAATCTCTTTGTTGCACCTTGGCTCTGCTGACAGTTGCCGGCACGCTGCAAGCCACCCTCACGGACGATCTGGATGTGTATTTCAAATTGGACGAGAACAATGGTACCTCCTATGGCACGCCGATCATCAACTCGGGCAACAACGGCCAGGACGGCGCCATCCAGGCGCTGTACGCTGTCAACCAGCCCGGCATGTTCGGCACCTGCTATCTGTTCAACGGCACCGACACGCCTGAAGTCGCAGGTAATCCCATCCCCGAACCCGTGGGCGATCCCATCGACAACTACATCGGCGTCGGCACGCAGGTTCTGACAGACTACAAGACGGTGGCTGAGGTAACCTATTCAGCGTGGATTAAGCCCACATTCATTCGTACGGGTGTAAATGCTGCCAGCCGTCACTACATCTTCGGCGCTAACACGTCCATTGCAGTGTCCATCTCTCGCGGCGGCGCAGGCCCCATCTGCGACAGCGCTGACATCACTTTCGTCTACACAACGAGCGGCACAAATTACGGCTTTACCAGCAGCGGGCCCCGCGTGCAGTTGAACGAGTGGTCAAACATTGTGTGCGTGCGCGACATTGCTGACGACAATGATCCCAACTCCACTTCCACCGCTCGTATCTATCTCAACGGCGTGCAGATCTATTCGTCCTCGACCGGCGGCACCGGTTTATTCGACGTGGCTGGGGCGGGAACCCTGTGGATGGGCACGGTGGCCGGCATACCGGCACGCGATTTTGACGGTTACATCGACGATGCCGCTATCTGGATCGGTCGGGCCCTGACCGACCAGGACGTCGCCCTGATCCACGGCCTGGGACGATTCGCCGGCGTTACCCTGGATACGGGAGGCATCGACGCCGTCCTGGCTGTCTACAACGCCGCCAGCGGTTCAGCCCAAGCCGGCGGCATCGACTGGCAATACACCACCGGTTTGACTGCCACTCTGGCGGGTGAAACCGGCGGCAGCGTCGGGACCGGTGATGCCTGGATCGCTCTCGACGCCAGCGGCAACGGTGTGCAGATGGTCGCAGCCTCTCTGCACCCCGGCGATGCTAACGGTGACGGCATGGTCAATCTCGCCGACCTGCAGATTCTCGGCGACAACTGGCAGTCCACCACCGCCTCCTGGGCCATGGCGGACTTCACCGGTGACGGCAACGTCAACCTCGCTGATCTACAGATCCTCGGCGACAACTGGGGCTACGGCGTCGGGTCGGACATCAGCTTCGACGAGGCCCTGGCAGGTTTGGTCGTACCCGAACCGGCCGGCGTAATGCTGTTGAGCCTTGGCGCGGTGGCGATGCTGCGTCGTCGGCGATGATGCAAACAGATCGGCTCACACCGCCGGCGGCGGTGCGTGATCGGTGCGGTGGCCGTAGATCAGCCAGTAAACCACCGGGATCAGCAGCAGGGTGAAGGCGGTTGACACGAACAGGCCGAAGATCAGGGCCCACGCCAGGCCGCTGAAGATCGGATCCAGCGTGATCGGAGCCGCAGCCAGCATGGCAGCGCCGGCCGTCAGGAAGATCGGCCGGAAGCGCACGGCGCCGGATTCGAGAATCGCATCACGCAACGGTTTACCCGCACGCTGGGCGGCATGGATGAAGTCGATCAACAGAATCGCATTGCGCACCGCGATGCCGGACAGGGCGATCATGCCGATCATGGCCGTGGCGGTGAAGAACACGGGGTCCGCGTAGCCGCCGATGGGACGATTGCTGATCAGGTTCAGCAGGGCGAAGCCGGGCATGATGCCGATGATGGTCAGCGGAATGGAAATCATCAGCACCAGCGGCATGAAGTAGCTGGCAGTCTCGTAAACCAGCAGCATGTAGATGCCCAGGCAGGCGACGCCGAAGGCGATGCCCAGGTCGCGGAAGACGTCCACGGTGATTTTCCATTCACCTTCGCCGGCCCAGACCACTTCAAAATCGCTGGGCACCTGGCCGTTGCCGGGGACCAGATCGCTGTGCATGTCCAGGATCGCATCGGCCGGCGGCCGGCCCGCCATCTCAGCGAACACGTACGCCACCGGACGCAGGTTCTTGTGGTATATCGTCTGGTTTCGGGGAACCTGCTGGAAATGACCAATTTCAGCCAGTTGCGTGGAACCGACGTATAGCTGCTCCAGATTCTGCGGGTCGCGCTGGTCCCGTGGAATCTGCAGATGGACCGGCGTCGGGTTGGCGTCGGTGGGTGAGTGCAGCACAGTAACGTCCGAGCCGGCCACAGCCGTGGCGATGGTCTGGGCGACTTCCTGGGTGCTGTAGCCGGAAAGGGCAGCCTTTTCCTTGTCGGTCACGAACACCCAGCGCGTCTGCTCGGCCTCGATGCTGCTGTCGACATCCACCACGCCCGGCTCCCTGGCCAGACGCTGCTCCACGATGCGGGCCGCAGACTGAATCTGCGCGTAATCGTGATACGGCTGGCCATACACCTCCACCGTCAGCGTCGCAATCACCGGCGGGCCGGGCGGAGCTTCCACCAGCTTGATGTTAGCGTCATACTGTTTGGCCACGGCGTCCAGGTCGTTGCGCAGGCGCAGCACGATCTGATGGCTCTGCATCTCCCGGTCGTGCTTGCCCACCAGGTTGATACGCAGCTCGCCGACGTTGGCCCCGCGGCGCAGGTAGTAGTGGCGCACCATGCCGTTGAAATCCATCGGCCCCGAAGTCCCGATGTAGCTGGTGATGTCGGTCACTTCGCCGGCCAGTTCCAGAATGCGCCGCGCCAAAGCATCTCCCGCCGCCGCAGTGTGCTCCAGCGTGTCGCCCTCGGGCAGGTCGATGACGACGGTGAACTCGTTCTTGTTGTCGTAGGGCAGCATCTTCAGCGGCACGCTGCGCGTCACCACCAGTAGACACGCCCCGGCAAACAGCAGCACCACCAGTCCGATAAAAGCCCACGCATAGGCCCGCCGATCCATCATCGGGTGGACGATGGCCGCGTAGAGACGATAGATGCGCGTCGAGCGCAGGTCGTATTCGTGCTTCTTATCCTCGGTTTTTCCATACTCGCCGCACAGCACGTAATAGCTCATCCACGGCGTAATGGTGAACGCCACCACCATGCTCATCAGCATGGCCAGCGGCACGTTCAGCGCCATCGGCCGCATGTACGGGCCCATCATGCCGGTGATGAAGAACATGGGGATGAAGCTGATGATCACCGCCAGGGTGGCGTAGATGATCGGCGGCCGCACTTCGTTGACGGCCGTGAGCACCGCATCCAGCGGCGGCTGCAGGCGCATCTTGAAGTGGCGATAGATGTTCTCCACGTCCACGATCGGGTCGTCCACCACCA
>CAYYGM010000066.1:0-22434 GCA_964471555.1 uncultured Phycisphaeraceae bacterium | reverse complement strand
ACGCGGGACAGCCCACCATATTCCCCAGTTGCCTGACCAGCATGGGCCCCAACTCCGCCAGGTTAAACGCTATCCAGTACACGCCCAGCAGTGTGGTGCCCAGCATCAACTGCAGCATGGGCAGTTGAACCTGGCCGGCCCAGAAGGTGATGAACGTGCTGAGGAAGATCCACACGCCGAAGCGCAGAATCTCGCGCAGCGCGGCACGATCGATCTGCAGGCGATTGCGTTCGCCGGGAATGAAGATGTGGCTGCCGGCCATGGTGACGATGTTGGCGACCAGGCCGTTGACCACCAGGGCCCAGACGGTGGGGCTGATGAAGTAGGCGAAGCCGACCATGGCGGTCATGCCCACGATCTGGGCGGTGGAGCGCAGCAGGGTGACCCGGCCGATCATCAGCTTGCGGTTGAGCGAGAACAGCCGCGTGGAGTTGAAGCCCATGATGACCGCGTTGAGGCCGACCACGGGCAGCACGATGCTGAGAATCGATTCTTCGAAGAACAGGGACAGCGGATAAGCCAGCGAGCAGGCGATCAGCCACAGGCAAACGCCGCGCATCACCTGCACGGTCCAGGCGGTGTTGAGGAACACCGGCTCGTCGCCGCGCCTGGACTGGATGATGTTGGGCCCGATGCCCAGGTCGCTGAACATCTGCAGCATGGTCATGACCATGTTGACCAGGGCCATGATGCCGAAGACTTCCGGCCCGGTCAGCAGGTAGGCCAGGATCAGGTTGCTGAAGAAGCGGAAGACGTTCTGGAATACGAACCCGCCGAAGACCCAGCCCGAGGAGCGCACCGCGCGCTGCTTGAGCGAAACCGTCGGCTGCTCGACGATCGCCTCTTCAACTTCTTCCACATCAATTGGTGCGTTGATGCTCGTCATGCCAATTCGCCGGCGTTGTGAAAATCAGGGCGCTGTTCACGCTGACCCATTGCCCAACGGTAAATCTCGATCGTCTTACGGGCTTTGACGTCCCAGGTCAGATGGCCCAAGGCATACGCCCGAGCGGCATCACCCAGGCGGCGCACACGCTGCGGATCGTCAGCCAGAGCTTCCAGTGCGGCCAGGAAGTTGTCGGTGATCTGGGCCTGCGTGCCCATCGGCACCTTGACACCTCGGTCGGGTTCGATCAGGCCGCCCGGTCCACCGTAGTCAACCACCGCGCAGCACAGGCCGCAGGCCATTGCCTCGGCCACCGCGCCGGCGCCCAGGTCGCGGATCGAGGGGAACACAAACACGTCCGCTTCCCGCATCAATTGCCCGACTTCCTGTTGCGTTTTCCATCCGACCATCTGCACGCATTCTTCAAGCTTGTGCTTTTCGATCTGATCGCGCAGCGGCTGCGATTCGGTGCCTTCGCCCACGATGACCAGGCGATGGCGGCGAAGCTTCTGGCTGCGGGCGAACGCTTCCACGGCCACGTTGGCCAGCTTCAGCGGCGTCAGTCGTCCCGCAAACAGGAAGGTCATACGCTGCGGGTCGGCTGCCCGTTCGGTGTCGGCTGCGAAAACGTGCGGGTCCACGCCGACCTCGGGGAAATCGATCATGCGATCCCGGGCCGCGGCGGGCAGGTCGTCGATGGTGTGTTTGAACGCGGTCAAGATGGCGGCACTGCGGCGATAGGTGCAGCGGTAGTAGGGTAGCAGCCGGTAAGCGTTGCGCACCTTCAGCAACCACTCTTTTTCCTTGGCTCGTTCGCCCTGGAACTGTCGCGGCCACTTCAATCCGCCGTTGAGCGGCCCCAGCACGAACGGCACCGGACTCCAGCGGGCCATGGGACTGGCCAGCGTCGGCGACATGGGCGTCAGGCGATGCACCACGTCGAACTCGCCCGACTTCAACTGCTTCTTGAACTTCTTCCACGCTTCCCACTCGAACGCCAGGTACGAGGGATAGGTCAGCGCGATCTTGGTAGTCCAGCCGGCATCCTGACCGCCGCGGATGATCTTGCCGAGCTTGAACAGCGGCGAGGCGATGTACTCGTTGTCGAGATAGACGACCCGGGCCTTGCCGATGCCATCACGATCGACCTGCGCGCGATTGCGCACGTGCGTGGCGACGGTGACCTCGGCGTGGTCGGCCAAGGCGCGTGCAGCCTTGTAGCCCACCACCGGCAGCGAAGGCCAGTCGGGGTTACAGTCGTCGGCCAGGATCAGAACCCGCAGTTGTTGGGACATAGCTGTTGGATCAGTTCAGCTTGAGATCAAACCAACCGCCGCGCCGGACGGCCGGGCTCGGGTGAGCGCGACCATCGCGGCGCGGGGTTGTCGATCAGGGATTGTTGAGGCGGTGCTGAGTGGAAGCTCAGTCGTACAGGGGGCTGAGCAGGGTGCCGTCGACGACGCGCAGGCGGTCGCCGATCTGGTTCTTGATCTCGGTTTCGCCGTGCCACTGCGAGAAGTCGGGGTTCTCGATCAGCACGCTCTTGACGCCGGACTCCTGCAGGAGGACGCCGATGGTGCCGGACCAGCCGGGGCCGTCGCTGACGCCGGGGCCGATCCACTTGCAGTTGGAGATCGTGGCGCTCTGGAGCGGGTTTTCACTGGGGCTCTTGAGGTGGATGGACCAGCCGTAGGTGAGGTTGATCGAGTCCGTGCCGCCGGTGTTGATGAAGGTGCAGTTCTTGATGGTCAGCTCACCGCCGGGCGAACGGGTGTCGTTGGCCAGGTCGATCAGGTTGCCCTTGAAGGTGCAACTGTCGAAGGTCAGCTTGGTGAAGCCGCGCATCTTGACGCCCTGGGCGGCCGCTTCGATGAACTGGCAGCGAATGAACCTGATGTTCTCGTTGATGGCCCAGGTGGGATGGTCCGCATCGCGCCGCGAGTCCAGGTACACGTTGTGGTTCTGGTTGAAGCGGGTGGTGCCGATCCAGCCGTTGTGTTCCCAGACGCAGTCCTCGAAGGTGAAGTTTTTCACGCCCTTGAGGAAACAGCCGTGGGTATGACCCCAGTCGCTGCGCTTGGCGAACTTGAAGGTGCAGTTCTTGAACGTCCAGTTGGAGCAGGCGCCCGAGCCGTCGTCCTGGGCCTGCACGGTCACGTGGGTGGTGGCATCGCGGAAGTCACAGTTGATGAAGGTGACATTGTCGATGCTCTTCCAGATCACGCTGATGCCGCCCTTGATCAGCAGGTTCTTGTAGGTTTTGCCGGCCTGAACCTGCAGGTTGGTCACCGTGGTGCGCGTGCCGTCGTCGTCGATGGTCGGTGATGTGGGCTCGTCCTGCGTCGGCTCGTCGGCCGGGCGAATCACCTGCAGCACCTGCGAGGCGCTGGCCAGGACTTCATGGTTGTTGACGAGCTGAGCGGTGACCACGTTCTTGCCGGCCGGCAGCAGGTCGAGCTTGTCGGAGCCGACCTGTTCGCTGTCGGGGTCAATGGTGTGTGTGAAGCTGGTGACGACTGATCCGCCGCTGGCCGCACTGATGATCAGGGCGGAGTTGGAGGGCACGGTGCCTTCGGTGAACAGAAGCAGTTTGTCGCCGCTGCCGTTGGTGTAGTTGCTGGGATTGTCCGGATCAAAGCTGAGGGCAACCTGAGCCACGGCCGGGTCGGTCGTATCGCTGTTGTCGGGCACGGTGGGATCCGTGGGCTCGGTGGTGTCGCCGTTGCCCTGATCGGTGGGATCAGGCTCAGCGCCGGACTGATCGCTGGAATCCGCCGCGGGCACGATGTCGAGCCACAGGTCGGCACGCGAAGTGACCGCATTGTTGTGGCGCAGCATCAGTTGGAGGTTGCAGCGCCCCGCGGGCAGTTGGTCCAGCTTGGAGGCCGCGACGACCAGAGGCGATCCGGTCACCTTGTGGGCAAAACCGTTGACCATGCGCGTTTCACTGTCAGACCAGGCCAGCACGAGCACGTCATCGCCATCACCCAGATCACCGTTAAGCGTGAAGGGGATGTTCTGCTGGGAACCGACGGTGTACTGAGTCGGCGCACCGGCCGCGAAGGTCACCTGTGAAGCAATCACCACGGGCTCGCTGACCTCGATCCAGTGTTCGACCTTCTGAATGGTCTGGTCCGCCTGGCGCAGCAGCAATTGCACGTTATTGCGCCCGGCCGGCAGCTTGTCCAGCATCGCGGCACTGACGGTGAAAGGCGCAGCGGTGATCGTCTGGGAAAATTCGCTGACCATGGCCTGACGGGCATCGGACCATGCCAGCGCGAGCACGTCCTGGTTTTCAGCCAGCTCACCGTTGAGCGCGAAGCTCAGCGAATCATTCTGGCCGATCTCGTGAGTGGTTGGGGCATTGGCACTGAGTGTGATGGCACTGGCGTTGACGACGGAGGGCTTGACTTCGATCCAGTGTCTGACCTGGCCGACGATCTTGTTGTTGGTGCGCAGCAGCAACTGAACTTCATTGCGTCCCATCGGCAATGCGTCCAGGTGCGAGCCGTCCACCACGTAAGGCGAATTGGTGATGGTATAGGCGAAGGACTTGACCATGGCCTTCTGTTCATCGGACCATGCCAGCACGAGCACATCCTGGCCCTTGGCCAGGGGATTGTCCAGCGTGAACCGGAGCGAAGTGCCGTCACCGACGGTGTGTTGCGCGGGCAGTGTGCCGGTCAGGCCGATCTTGCTCGCGGTGGAGCCGAGCGAGATCGGAGTGATGAGCGGGAGATCGTCCGGGCTCTGATCGACGGTGAAGCGGAAGCTCTGACTGTCGACGATTTTATTTCCGGAATAGACGCGCACGCGGATGGCATAATTACCCTCGGGATGCGAAGCGCTGTTCCAGGCGCCGATGCGACCGTCATCGCTGAGTGCCAGCGACCAAGGCCAGGATTTGCGCACGATCAACTCGCGTGAACCATTCGGGTAGAGAAGCGTGAAGGAGACGCGCGACGGCTCGCCCCTGGTGACCGCATAGATGCGCACCTTGCCGCTGATCACCTGGCCGTTACTGACGCCCTCCAGGCTTTCCAGACTGACGGCCGGGGCCGCGCTGACCGGTGTTGCCAAGAACATCAAGGCCAGCAACGTCCAACCCAGCGCGCCCAGGCGCAAGATCGTTGTTGAATGGATGTGGCTGGTGGTTTTCATGGGTATCCTTCCGAACTCCAGGTTGTAGACCCGCCACAACTGAAAAATATCCTGGAAGAATGGGCAACAAGGTTTGCCGGGTTGCCCAGTTTTCTCCGGTGACGTGTCTTGCCCAGCCGTTACAGATGGCTACCAACGTGATATCGGGATGTTGCCGCCCAACCCGCTGCCGCGGTCGAAAAGGCGTGTGTCGCCAGAATGAAGTAAGACGCTGCCAGCAAACCCAGCCGGATTCCCCGCGCGGAAACAACTTGTCATTATTGATGGGCAACTGCCGGCAGTCAACAAAATGTTAGTAAAATATTTGGGTCTCGTGAGTCGGACTCTGTCCAAGCTCCGCCCCCGTCAACTGCGCGCCGATTTGGCGCAGCCGATTAGTCAAATTGGTGTAACACCATGATCGCCAGGAGCTTAAACACACATTGCCCGCTCGATGGGCTCCAAGAGAGACCCGTCGATTTCAAGCGAGGTCGCCTGACCCAATGCTTCGATCTGAAGCACCAGGCGGCTGTGATGTCGCTTGCGTTCAATGATGCCCTGGACGCCTTTTAAGGGCCCGGACCGCACCTCCACCCACATGCCTTCGCGCAGGTAGGGATGGGGGTCCAGCTCTTGCCCGCTGTCCAAGACCAGCCGGAGGTTGTTCAATTCCACCTCCAGGCGGTCCTGATCGTGTACTGCAATGATCTGCGCCAGCCGGCCGGAGCGTTCGACCGCCCAGGCCTGCTCCACGGAGCCGCGCAGGAAAACGTAGCCGGCGAACAAGGGCAGTTCCACCTGCATTTTCCGCCGGCCGTAGTAACGAATGGTATTTACTAAGGGCAGGTAGTGAACTATGTTAAGTGCTTCCAGATCGCGCGCCACCGCCTTTTCCTGGCGCGGCCGCGTGTGCAGCACCCACCAATCACCGGTCGGCGCATCCATAGCCGACAGACCCGGCCCTGCCAGGCTGCAACAGCCATCTCCCATGAACCTGCCTCGTTCCAAGTGCATCACTCGTCAGGCTCATCATCGACCCGGAGTCACCGGCCCATGATGTCGATCGCTTCATCTGAACGCGAAAAGTTCTATTATACTGCGCAAACCGGGTAAAGCAGGCAAAATCCGAACGTTTGTTTTGGTTTAAGTCAAAGTCCTATAACATCTTGTGCCAGATGACCCGCATTCATCCGTCCACCGAACAATACGCAGGTGGTTGACCCGAGGGTCATAACCGAGGGTGGATTTCTACAATCCGGGTCATTTCACCAGCTCCGTGACGGGTTTAGTTTCCAGAGCCGCCTTCCGCGGGCAGCGGTCTTGTTACAGATTGGCCGGCCATGGCGTCGCCAGGCAGTTGGAACGGTATGACATGTGATCGTCCCGAGCCGGCTTCGCGCCAGATCAGCGTCACCGGCTGATCGTCATAGCGCGAAACCGACACCGTGGCCACGGAACCCGACTCGTCAACCAGCACCAGGCACGGCCGATCCACCTGCACCGTGACACCCTCACGAATCAGCAGACTTCCCGCCTGCCAGAAGACGATTCCGCAGACGCCCAGCTTCTCCTGGCGGACCGCCTGCACCTCGCGCGTGTTGGCGATCACGTGCGCAGCAGGTGATTGAGCGTAATCGGCTACGAACTGTTCCGTTTGCGCCGGCAGCAGCGTGTAGGCATACGTCGCGCCGTCGGGTTTGCGGCCGTGATCGATCCACAGCGTGAAGCGATCGTGCGATTCGGGCGTCGGCTCCGGGAAGCGGGCGGGATTGGGACCGTGCCAATCGCCGGCCACTTGTAACTCATTGCTGATGATCAGACCGGGGTCGTGTGCCACGTAGCCGATGTGATCGTGATAGACCCAAAGCGCATCGGGAATGTATTGATCCGCAGCCACGGGAATGGCACGGCGCGTACCGTCGCTGAAGCCGGCTGACACATCGCTGCGCCTGAGGCACTGGTTTAGAGATGTCCGCAGGGGTTCTTCACCGTCGTAGCGCAGATCAGCACCGAGACAAACAATCTCGTCATCGAAGCAGAACCAGCTTCTGTGTCCGGTTGCACCGTCACAGTTCTGATCGAGGGCCGCCACGCCATAGGTGCCGTTGGTCACACCGCCGACGAAATCGGTGGCGCCCGGGCCATTGACACCGGGCGCGGGATTTTTCGCTGGTGCGGTTACACCCGGGAACAGGTCGTAGCGCAGGCAGGGGAAGATGCGATCGTACTCCGCGCCGTCAACCATGATGAAGGTCGCGCCCTGCGACTGGTACATGTTCTGAACGTTTTCGTGCACGATGCCTTCAAGCTGGTACGTGCGCGTGGAGCAGCCGCGCCAGTGCAGGCTGTAGCCGGCTCGGCGGTGCACCATGTAATCGGAGCGCCAGAAATGTTTGTGGCCCACCAGGCTGGCGTCGCTGCGGCCGTGGATGTGATCGATGAACGCCCGGTACTCGCTCTGGTGTTCGCTGTCGTTGCGGATCAACTGCTCCAGGGCCGTGGTGACCGAGGAGGTCACTCTGGTGGCGTTCGGCCGCACAAAAGCCCGGCCGAGCACCAGCGGATCCCAGAACCCGCGGCGAATCATCCACTGTTCGCCTTCCAGATAGAAATCGCGCAACACTTCAATCTGCTGCTGGTCGAAGCCGTAAGACAATCCCGAAAACAGGTCCATCCACATGGCGGAGCTGAGCGCAAACGCCAGGCCGTAGTGCGCGTTCTGGATCTGCGGGCCGTGCAGGTGATAGCTGTAGTCTGGGTTGATTCCCTCGGCGCTGGTGACGCGCAACTCACTGCCCAGCAGCCTGGCGGCATAGGCGACCTGCACCTCATCGCCCAGCATGCACGCACCGTCCATGTGGATTTCCGCCACCCACGCCAGGTTCTGGCCGGTCATCGCGTTGGTCGAGCCGGGCGTGCGATAGACGTATTCGCCGTGCTCATCGGGGCCGGTGATCGGGTAATACAGTTCCTGCCTGGCGGCTTCGATCTGCTGCGGCGACAGCGCGTCGCCCATCATCACCACCAATCTTCCCATCTCCAGGTTGCGGCCGATGCTCATGAACCACCAGTTGTCCTCGCATACCGGATTCTTGGCGAACCAGAAGTCCAGCCCCTTGAGCACCGCATCCCTGACCCGCGGCGAATCATGGTGCGGCCCCAGTGAATTGCGCCACGCCGCCGCCAAGCCCCGTAGCCGGGACAGATGCTCGCGCGGACTCCAACCGCCGCTGAGCCAGCGATCGTCATAGTCGATGTCCTGCCACGAGCCGTCTTCGCGCTGCCCCTGCAGCCACTGGCCCACGTGTCTCTGATCCGTGGTCTGCTCGTAATACGCCGCCATGCGGCGGCGCAACTCGGGTAAGTCGGAGTCTGCCAGCGCTGCGGCGCAAACGCCACCCATTAACGCGGCCGCGAGTAGCCAGGCTGTGTTGCGTTTCATGCGTGTCAACCTTTCAATGGTCCCCCGGCCTCAGAGCGGTCAATTGCAAAAGAATTGCCTGCACGATTGACGCGCGCAAACCCAATATATCAACTTGACACTGATTCCCGGCGACGAATCAGGTCGTGATGTGATGGAGCTAACCGTATGCCGCGTTGGCCGAGCGGTCAGTCGCTTGTCTTCACCATGCTGAAGCTGTACAGGTCAGCGTTGTGCAAGATGAACCGCAACGCGATGGGGCCGGCCTGGGGCAGGCGATCATGTTCGCGCCAGGTGACGCGGTGGCGCAGGCTGTCGGTGGTCACGGTGGCGCAGTCGCCGCGGGCATAACCCGGCAACACTTGCCCACCCGCGCCAAGCACTTCAATTGCCAGATCGCCGCGAGAAGCGTCGGCATTGATGATCAACCGGTCACCCTCGATCTGCATGGGCACGGTCTGCACGCAGCCTTCTGCCCAACGGGCGCGGAGGCTGACGAAGCGGTCGAGGGGCCACTTCGCCAGCGCGATGGTGCAGCGCTTGGGCGGTAACGCGCCGCCGTGCGTGGTGTTGATGGCGGTGTAGTAAAGCCACATCTCGTCGCCGACCACGATGGGATTGTTGGCGATATGCAGGATGGTTCCGGCATCGTAATCGTACGGGCAATTGGGAATCACCGCCGTGCGCGGCATGGTGCGCTGCCAGGTAATTCCATCGCGGCTGTGGATCAATTGCACGTCGATCGGGCCATCGTAGGCGGATTGAAACTTGGGGTGATCCGGGATGGTGCCGGTGATACGAAAGACGGTCAGGAATCCGAGATATTGTGAGCCGCAGGCGAATCCGTTCCAGCCGTAGAACTCGGTGCGCTGATCGCTGCTGATGACCCACTGGTCGTCGATCTCGTCAGGCTGGATCTTCAGCACCGGCGCAGACCAATTCACAAAGTCGCTGCTGGTGGTCAATGAGCAGGTGCGCTTTTGCGTCACATCAACGGGGTGCAGCTTGGGCGGCTGGGTGCGGATGTAGGCCTGGTATTGGCCGCTGCGCTCATCGTAGTTGATGGTGGACAATTCGCTGCCGAAGTTGATGAGCTTGTCGCCCTCGTTGTACATCGTCCAGTGGATGCCGTCGGCCGAGTATGCCCCGGTGTAGAACCGTCCCTTGCCGAAAAGCGCCTTGTAGCGCCGGGCGGGATCGCTTTCATGGCGGTCAACAAAGACTGTGGAGTTGACCACATCCGGCAGGACGATGTTGTTGTCCCTGGAGCCTTCGTATTCGTGCAACCCCAGGTTCGGCCGCACCCAGTGAATGCCATCGTCGGATTCGGCGTAGCACAGGCCCGCCGCGTTGTACCACATGCGGAAGCGCCCGGTCTGCGCGTCGCGCTCCACCGCGCCGTAGATGTAAACGCGGTTGCTTTCCCATGGTTGTTCCGGTTCCAGGACGGGTTTCTCAAGCTTGTCCGCCTGGCGCATCACGCGCTCGACGTTTTCCGTTGAGGCCAGAATGAGGTCGTCCACGAACAACTCTGCATCCCCGCGCGTGTGGTAAACCCCCTGCGTTTGCGCCAGTAGCGGGGCGGACAACAGACAGATCAGCAGTAGGGCGGTCCAATGTTTCATGGGCGCTCACTCCGCACTGCTCAGGTTGCTGACTGATTCAAACGGCCCGGGCACGAGGCCCTGTTCGATCATGGCCATGAACCCGAGCAGGCCGCCCCAGGCGTAGAGCGGGTGCGTGTACTGGCCGCGGCCGCCGGTGCCGTCCAAAGCGGAGTAGGTCTCCGCGACGATGCCGTGCTCGCGCCAGTTGCGCAGCAGCAGGCGCAGCGACTTGTCCACCAGAACGTGTCGGGCTTGCTGACAGGGATAGCGCCGCATGCCCAGATACACCAGGAAGTTGACCGGAGGCCAGATGCGGCCGCGCTGGTAGAGTTGCTCCTGGAAGGCTGGGTGGTGGCGCGGCGTCACGGGCAGCATCCATTCACCGAAGTATTGCTGCTCGTCCATCAAGTGTTCGTTCATCAAGCGCTCGACCTGATGGGGCGTGACGGCATCGGTCAGCAGCGGATAGAAGCTGGTGGGCGAGCGATGAGGCCACCAGCGGTCATTGTCCAAACGGCGATTCAGATACGTCCCCTCGTCGTCCGACCACAGTTGCCGCAGCGCGGACTGATAGCGATCGGCGCGAGCGGACAATTCCATCGCGTCATCGTGACGATCGATCAGGCGCGCCAACTCCGCCAGGGCCTGGCAATCAGCAATGTAAAGCGAAGTCATGCCGACATCTTCGATGAGCATCAGATGCGACTGGGGATCGAACGGCGGATTCTCATACATGTGTGAGTTATCAAGGCCGGACTCAATGGCCGCGCCCTCGCCGGTGTTGGGCTGGATGAACTCCGCCGGGTCGCCGATTTCGGGCACATAAGGGTTGGAGCCCAGCGAGATGGTGCCTCTGCTGTTTTGCCGCGCCTTATCCCACCAACGGTTCCACGCCATCAGCGCGGGCCACAGGGCCGAGATCACCTCGGGGCGTGGATGCCGGCGCTGCATGCCGAGCAGACAGATCCCCGCCACCGGCGGCTGCGAGCGATCGCGCGAAGTGCGGCCGGTGCCCTGGGTCACGTTGGGGATGAACGATTCGTCCACCATGCCGCGGAACGTTTCGATGGCGCAGGCGTAACCCAGTTCCGGCTGGTCCTGCCCGATCATCCATGCCCCGAAGAAACTGTCCCAGCAGAACAGAGCGTATCCTCCGCGCTTGCAGTTCCAGTCACGTGCCACGGGGCAGATCACGCGCCGGTACTTCGGTTCGTAAATCACATTCCACGCCAGACAGGCCTGCATCGCTTCGTGCGCCTCGGCCAGCTCGCCGTAAGCGCGATGAGTGGCCGCCTCCGCTTCCGCAGCCCGGGCGATCAGCTTCTGTGCCTCCTCAATGCTGACTTGTCGCCCCGCGCTCAAGGCGATGGGACGATCAAGACGCAGTGAAACGTACGGGGACATCACCGGAAGATTGGGATCAACGAACGGTTCGCCGTCCGCGAAAATGTCCATCGTCCGGTTGGGTAGATGGGCAGTGATATGATGATCATTCACGCGCTGAGCATACCCCGGCAGCCCCCAAAGCATGCCGACGTGCACCGTCAGCGCCCGTGGCCACGGCTCATAAAGCAGAGGCGTGATCAGGGCGGTCCAGTGATCGCCGTCGGCACTGGTCTGCACCCGAAACCGTGCGCCGCGCAGATCGAGTTCCAGGTGCGTGTACGATCCGTCATAGCAACGCGGGCCCGGTCGCACTTCCACCGTGTTGGTCACCGGCAGTTGTTTGCCCAGGCTCGTCAGGCGCGTGCCGGCCGTGCGCTGCATCTCCTCGCTGCCGGGGAACGCATCACCCATCCACACCAGCCTGTCCTGCGCCGCCACGCCCAGGCTGATCGCCAACCCCTCCGGCAACAGCACGTGACGCAACACACTGTGCGTGTCCCACGTGTTCCAGCCACGCGCCAGGTTGCGGTGCATGCGGTCAGCCAATCCAAGACACTCACTTAAAACACTCATAAAGAAATTCCTATTGGTCAAGGCTGGCCGGCTGCATGGTGCCGGGGTTGCCATCGCCTTCGTTGGCGCTGTCGCATTCAAGGATCTGTTTGGCGTCGAGCAATTCCTGGCGCAGCGCCGCGGCGTTTACGGATTGCACCGGGCAGTCTTCATCGAGGGCCACGCAGCCCGCGATCGCCGCTGATTCAGCCAGGATCATGAACACCGGCTCCATGCGGATCGAGCCGAAGGCGATGTGCGAGGCCGAAACACACACCGGCACCAGCAGGTTTTCACATTCACCACGCCGCGGCGTCACGGCTCCGTAAGGAATGGCATACGGGGCTGTCAGCGGGTGCTGCACGTCGCCCTCGTTGATCACCGCGCCGTCACGGACGCAACGCTGACAATTGTGCGAGTCCATCTGGTAAGCGCCCATGCCGATGGTGTTGTCCGTGCGGTGCATGCCACGGCAATGATGCTCGGTCACGACGATGTCGCTGACCATTCGCCGCGCCTCACGGATGTAAAGCTGGTGCGGCCAGTTGCCGCTGCGCTCGAACTCATCGCGAGCCAGTCCCCATTGGGCATAGCGTTCACGAATGGCCTGGGGAACGCGCGGATCGTTAGCCATGAACCAGTGCAGACCCTGCTGGTAGCGCACGTGGGCCTGGAAGATGGCCTGGCGCTGCTGGTAGTTGCCCTCGGGCCAGCCGTAACTTGCGCCGATGAAGTCGGTGGAAACCGCGCCGTGGTTGTTGGTGTCGGTCTTGTCGCCGCGGATCGCGTCGAACTTGGTGAACACATCGTCACGTGTGCCGCGCAGCCAGCGGGCTGCCAGTTCGTAATCAAGCGGGTCGTAGCCGGCCGGCTTGGGAAAAGGCACGCGATTGTCGGGCCGACTCGTCATGCACACGCGGAAGTTGTACGCCTGGATGAGCGTATCGCCCTGACCTTCCGGCGGCGGCGGGGCCAGGTTCACGCCCGGCAGCGGGCCGCTTCCGGGAACACCTGGCGTGCGATAGGGATCGACGCGGCAGTCGAACTGGTGTTTGTCGTGAACCTGGGCGCCGTTGCGTGACTCGCCGTATTTGGCGTTGCCTTCGCGGCCGATCACATGGCTCACGCCGCTGCGGGCCATCAGGTCGCCTTCGTAGGAGGCGTCGATGAACATCCTCGCCTCAACGCACAGACCACCCAGCATGCGAATGGCCCGAATGCAGCGGCCGTCACTTTGGACCGAATCGATGAACGCATGATGATGCACGGGCACGTCGTATTCGGTGAGCCAGTCATCGAGCACGCGCTGGGCGATGTGCGGCTCACTGGTCCAGGACATTCCGACGCCGTAGTGCCTGCCGGCATCCTGGTAGAACCGGCGAGCCATGCCGCCGATGGCTTTGGCGTTGCCGAGGTCGGTGTAGCTGAGCCCGCCCGTGGTCATGCCGCCGACCTGGGCTGCGGGGTTGAGCAGGACGACGGACTTGCCGCGCCGCGCTGCGGTGACGGCCGCCACCACGCCCGCTGCCGTTCCACCATAGACGCACACGTCCACGGCAAGTCGGTTGTCCGTGGACTTGATCAGCCGTTCATCGAAATATCGCGGACCGTTTTCCATGTGAATCGTTAACCTTCATGTTTCAAGTTGGGAAACCTCGCTGGGTTTACCATCATAGACACAATTCCTCCTATGGCGTTTTGCGTGTGGGATCTGATTCAGGTTCGTCAATCGGCAGGGAAATATATTGGGGCTTCCCGTTCTCATCGATCATCCGACGAACCCAGGCCGGCGGCGGCAGCTCTGCTTTCCAGGCCTCAAGCTGCCTGCGGAGACCGGCGACCCGCTGCGGATTCTGTTCCGCGAGGTTGGTCGTTTCGCCGATGTCGTTACGCAGATTGAATAGCTGAGTTTTGCCATCCGCAAAAACAATCAGCTTCCAGTCGCCGCGGCGGATCGCTGTGTGTTCGTGGTAACGCCAGAACAGCGCCTCGTGCGGAGCCTTGTCGCTGTCGCCTCGCATCAACGGCAGCAGATCAACGCCATCCAGCGGTTGCTTGCCGCTGTACGTCGCACCGGCCGCGGCCAGCGCGGTGGGAAGGATGTCCAGTGCGGATACGGGTTGCGACAGCACTTGTCCCGGAGCGATTGCCGCCGGCCACTTGACGAAAAATGGCACACGAATGCCGCCTTCCCAGAAGGTGCCTTTGCGACCGCTCAGCGGATGATTGTCTGCCGAACTGGAATGGGCCGCGCCCCGGCCGGATGCGCCGCCGTTGTCGGACAGGAAGAAGATCAGCGTGTTCTGCTCCAGATCCGCATCCCGCAGTGCGGCGCAAACCTGGCCTACCGCGTCATCCATGGCACTGACCATCGCTGCATAGACCTGTCGTTCCGGGGTCAGATGCTCGAAGCGCTGAAGGTATTGCGGCGTCGCCACCAGCGGCGTGTGCACCGCGTTGAACGGGAGGTAGAGCAGAAAAGGCTGATCTGCATTCTGCTCGATGAACGCTGCCGCTTCGCGGCCGAAGGCGTCGGTCAGGTACTGCGGCTCGTTGACCACCTGTGTGTTGCGATAGATCGGGGCTGAGCGATCGGGCAAAGCGCCTGTGTGCTCAGGCAAGTAATCATTCACGCCGGGAAGAAAACCGAAGAACTCATCGAAGCCCTGGTTGTTCGGCCGAAGTTCCTCGCGTAGCCCTACGTCCCACTTGCCGATGACAGCCGTGCGATAGCCGGCCGCCCGCAGCGCTTCGCCCATGGTGATCTGATCCGCGGGGATGCCGAAGTTCGCCTCCGGATCGGGGCCGCCGTTGTCATCGAAACCGAAACGCTGCTGATAGCGGCCGGTCAGCAAGCCCGCCCGCGACGGAGCGCAAATCGGACAGGTGACGTATGCGTCAGTGAAGCGCACGCCTTCACGGGCAATCGCGTCCATGTTGGGCGTGGGAATATCGGTGCATCCCTGAACGCCGGTGTCGGCGTAGCCCAGATCGTCAGCCAGAATCACCACGATGTTGGGCGGTCTGTCGGCAGCCAAGGCGCGCAGCGGCGATGAACCAAGGGCAACCACGCCCAGGGCTGCTGCTCCGGTTGTCAGTGCCGCCTTCATGGCTGCTCTTCCTTCGTCGCTTCGTGATAGCTGTAGATCGAAGCGTGCTCCAACTCGAAACGGATGCGGAACGGCCGGTTGCTGGGCAGTGCCTGGTTCGAGGACCAGCGCACGTGATGACGGACGCTGTCGGTGGTGATCGACTGGCAATCCCGGGCGCTGTAACCGGGCAGGGGGCTGCCCGTCGCCGGGTCGAGCAGCGCCACGGTGATTCGGCCGTCCGCAGCGTTGGCGTTGACGATCAATGAGCCGCCGCCGCTTCTCCACGTTGTGGTTTCCAGCGTGCCCTTCTGCACAGCATCCAGCGACACGAAACCGTCGAGCCGCCATTTGGCCAAAGCGATGGATGCGACCTTCTCCGGCACCTTGCCGCCGTGTGTGGTGCTCAGCGCGGTGTAGTAGTAGTAGATCTCATCATCGTAGATCACCGGCGCGCTGGACACGTTCATGATGCAACCGGCATCGTAGGCATAAGGACCGTTGGGGATGACCGCGGTGCGATCCGCGGTGCGATGCCAGGTCAAGCCGTCACGGCCGAAAACCAGTTGCGCATCGATCGGGCCCTCATAGCGCGACATCAGCGGCTCGGTTTTCTCCTGGATCGTGGTGATGCGAAACACCGGCAGCAGCCCGAGATATTGCGAGCCATAGGGAAAGCCCGACATGCCGTAAAACTCCGTGCGCTGCACCTCATCGTTGACCCACGCATCATCCACCCGGTCCGGCTCGACGATGATTTTCGGCTCGGACCAATTGACGAAATCGGGACTGGTGATGACAGCCACCAGGCGTTTTTCTTTGTTGTCTTTGGGAAAGAATTTCGGCAGGTAGGGGCGAATGTAAACGTAGTACAACCCGGTCTTCGGATCGCGCGCGCCGTTGGAGATCTCGGATCCATAAGGCACAAGCGGGCTCTTGTCGTAAGCGTGCCATTGCAGGCCGTCGGCGGAATAGAAACCGTTGAAGCTGTGATGGCCCGTGTTGTCCAGGGCTTTGTAGGTCTTGTCCGGCTCGGCAGCCTGGGGATCGATGATGACAAAACAGACATTGCTGCCTTCAAGCAGCAGGTTCGTCGGTTTACCATCGCGCAGGACATAGGTAAGTTCCGGCTTGACCCAGTGAACGCCATCATCCGATTCGGCGTATGCCAGCCCGCCGCCGCTGTACCACATGCGGAACTTGCCGGTCTGTGGATCGCGATACACGGTGCCGTAGATGTAGATGCGCCCGTTTTCCCACGGCTTATCGGATTTGAGCACCGGCTGTTCGAGTTTCTCCGCTGCATGCAGCGTGCGCTGCAGCCCGCTCATCTGATGGATCGTGACGTCGTCCACGAACAATTCCGCAGCACCGGTCAGCGGCTTAACCCGCACCTGGGCGTGAGCCGCGCAGGACACAGCGCAAAACAGCGCAACAGCTCGAAGAAATCGGCGGACAATTGTGTAACGCATCATTCGGGGCCTTTCACGGCGTTGGATCGATGTTGGTCATCTGCTGTTCGATGGACTTCCAGGGCAAGACGCCGCAGCGTTCAGCCCACTGCGCGTATGCCTGGGCCATGCTCGCCACGCGCTGCGGCATCTGGGCGGCAAGGTCATTTCGCTCCGTACGGTCGTTTTGCAGATCGAACAGTTGCCAGTCGCCGTCGGGGGCGCACACGAGCTTCCATTGACCGTCGCGCACGGCACGATGACCTTCGAACTCCCAGAACAGCGGGGCGTTTCGTTCGACATGTCCGCCCTGCAACGCGGGTAGCAGACTGACACCCTCGGGCGGCAGAATGTTCTGGCCGTGGCGCGTTGTCGGGTAATCACAGCCGGCGATTTCGAGGATGGTGGGCATCAGGTCCATGACGTGGCCGACCTGGTCGCTGAAGCTGCCGGCATTGGTGATGACCCCGGGCCAGACCGCAATCAGCGGCGTGGCGATACCGCCCTCATAGGAACCAGCCTTGTACCCGCGCAGCGGCGCGTTGCTCAGCCGCGCCCAGGACCGGCCGTAGGCATCGTAGGAATCCTCACCGCCCAAATAAGGCGGCACGTTGAACTGCTCATGGTCCGAGATGCGTTCGACTTTGCACGCGCCATTGTCCGAGAGAAACAGGATAAGCGTGTTTTCACTTTTGCCTGATTGATCGATGGCATCAAGGATTTTTCCGATACCCGTATCCATGCGTGTGATCTGCGCAGCATAGATGGCCATTTTCAGGTCCATCAGAGCCGGATCTTGCGAGGCCGACCAAGGCTCCACCTGTGGATCGTCCGGAGCAAGTTCGAGTGATGGCGGGAACAGACCCAGGCGTTTCTGATTCTGCAGCCGCTGCCGGCGCAGATCGTCCCAGCCATCGAGAAAGCGACCTTGATAGGCTGCGATCTCCTCCGGCGGCGCATGCAGCGGACAATGCGGTGCGGTGTAAGCGACATAAAGAAAGAATGGTTTTTGTTCGTCCGAGCTTTCGTCAAGGAACGCCAGGGCGGCTTCGGTGATGGCGTCGGTCATGTAAAAGCCGTCGGCCGGCGGATCGTAAGGCTGATCATCGCGCGCCATCTGGCGCTTCATGCCTTTGTTCTTGGTCTTACGGATATCGAAATAGTTCGCAGCGCCGCTGATCAGTCCGAAGTAGCGCTGGAAGCCGCGATCGGTGGGCCAGTGCGGGCGATTCTCACCCACGTGCCACTTGCCGGCCATCAGCGTCCGGTATCCCGCGTCGCTCAGCACTTCGGCCAGCGTGACGCAGTGCTGGTTGAGGTAGCCCTGATAGGGGCCGGGCTCGCGATCGTCACTGCCGTGATGGACCATCCACCCCATGCCCGCCTGCTGGGGATACAGGCCGGTGAGCAGGGACGCGCGGGTCGGGCAACACACCGCATTGTTGTAAAACTGCGTGAAGCGCAGCCCTCGCGCCGCCAGGGCGTCGATGTGGGGCGTGCGGACCTCTCCGCCGTAGCAGCCGGCATCGGAGAAGCCCATGTCATCCGCCATGATGATGACGATGTTCGGCAACTGGGCTGCCCACGCGACCGCACCACGCCACACGCCGGCTACGGCTGCGCCGATCAGGATCATCAGAAATGGACGCTTCTTCACCATGACGATTCAGCAGCCTCGCGGTCACGGATGGTATAGCTGTAGAGCGATGCATGGGTCAGCGTGAAACGCAGGCGATAGGCCCGATTTGATGGCGCCTGTTGATAAACCCTGTGGCGCACGCTGTCGCCGGTGAGCGTCACACTGTCCGCGATTGCATTGCCGCTTGCGTCGATCATTTCCACTGTGACGCTGCCGCGGCCGGCATCGGCGTTGACTTCCAGTACGCCGCCACGTCCCGCAATCGGTTTTGTCACGAGCACGCCCGGCTGCTCCCCCGCATCCAGTGATGCGAATCCATCCAGTCGCCACATGGCCACCGCGATGGCGCCTTTCTTGGGCGGGGTGGTGCCGCCGTGTTTGGTCGTCAGGCCGGTGTAGTAGAGCCACACCTGGTCGCCCATGATCACGGGGCGACTGGAGAGCAGAAATACGCAACCGGCGTCGTAATCGTAAGGCCCGCGCGCAATTACTGAGTCGCGCGGGTCGCTGCGCTCCCAATGCATGCCGTCACGACTATGCACAAGCTGGGCTTCCATCGGCCCGTCGATCCGTGATTGATGAGGATCGGTCTTCTCCTGCACTTTCTCCACCCACAACACGGGAACCATCCCCAGGTATTGCGTGCCGTAGGCAAAACCCATCATGCCGTAGAACTCGGTGCGCTGCTGGGAAGGATCGGTGACCCAGGCGTCGTCGGTATCGTCGGGCGTGACGATCCACTGCGGCTTGGACCAATGAAGAAAGTCATCACTTGTAGACAGCGCGATGATCCGCTTCTGCTCCAGTCCGGTGGGGAACGGCTTGGGCGGGTGGGGGCGCACGAACAAGAGGTACTTGCCCGTGGCTGGATCGCGCATGCCGCTGATGTTTTCCGATCCGAAGTTCAGCAGCGGCGAGGTCTCGTATTCGTGCCAGACAAAACCGTCAGCCGAGTAGTAACCGAGAAAGTCATGCAGCCCGGGGCGTTTGCTGTCGAGTCCCTTGTAGCGCTTGCTTGCGTCGGGATCGTCGGGGTCGTAGATCACGACGTTGAGATTGCCGCCGGTGAAGAGCAGGTTGGTCGGTCGGCCCTCATGCTGGACATAGGGCAGTTCCGGCTTGTCCCAGTGCACGCCATCGGCCGAGGTGGCAAACGCCAATCCGCCCGCGGCATACCACATCTGCAGTTGGCCGCTGTCACGATCGCGCAGCACCGTCCCTTGAATGGCCGTGCGGTTGCCTTCCCACGGCTTATCCGGCACAACCACCGGCTTGTCGAGCTTGAGCGCCTGATGAATCACGCGGGTGAGGTTACTCGCCGACTCGACCTGATGATCATCAACGAACAACTCCGTCCCCTCGCGCAGGGGGCGCAGCTCACCTGCCACCGCGGGGCCGACGATCGTGAGCAGCGATAAGGCTACCCATGAACACGCGAGGATCGTGCCCGCAAGTCGGTTTGTGCATGACCCGAAACAATCTGCATGACAATGACTCATCTTCTGCCCCTTGACGTGTGGTGGCGATGGATCAATCCGACGGCGAACGCGGCCAGAACAACCAGTGACTGCGGCTCGGGGATCGTTGCTTCCAATGATGTGATGGCCTCGTCCAGGCTGATGATGTCTCCCCAATGATCGCCGATGATCTGCAGATCAGCCAGATTGACGATGCCGTCGCCGGTAAAATCGCCGTCAGCCCATGCCGCGGCGGTCGATTGCCAGTGGTCGCCGAGAATCTGCAGATCACCAAGATTGACGATACCGTCGCCGTTAGCATCGCCCGGGGCGTGAATCGTCTGCACGTGATAGCTGTAAAGCGAAGCGTTCTGAAGATAGAAGCGCAGGCGGAAGGCCTGGTCGTCACCGGGCAGAGCGATCTGATTCTGCCAGGAGACGACGTGTCGCACCGAATCGCCGGTGATCGGCTTGCTTTCTGCGAACGAGTAGCCGTTGATGACCTGTCCCGAAGCGTTGACCACCACGACGCGGATGCTGCCTCCGGCGGCGTCGGCGTTGATGACCAGTTGCCTCAGGTTGTCGGCGGTAATCCATTCGGTGGTTTCGAGGAAACCGCCGGAGGCGCTGGCGTCAAGGGAAGCAAAACCGTCGAGCCGCCACTTCGCCAGGCCGATGGTGCTGACCTTGTCCTCCTGCAGGCCGCCGTGCAGCGTGTTCAGGCCGTTGTAGTAGTAGTAAACCTCGTCGCCGACGATCACCGGCTGGCTGGCGATATTGTGGATGATGGTGTCGAAGCTGCCCGGCGCGCCAGCGGCGATGACGGTGGTGCGCGGATCGGTGCGATTCCACGTCAGGCCGTCGCGGCTGTAAACAAGCTGCACGTCGATCGGACCCTCGTACTGGGACTGGCCCGGCGCCGGGTTGTCATAGATGTCGGTGATGCGAAAGACCGTGAGCAGGCCCAGGTACTGCGTGCCATAGGCGAAGCCCGCCATGCCGTAAAACTCGGTGCGCTGATCGGGCTCGGTGACCCAGGCGTCGTCGATCGCATCGGGAGAAAGGATGAGCAGGGGACTGCTCCAATTGAGATAGTCGTCGCTGGTGATGACCGCCACGCGGCGCTTCTGGGTATCGTTGGTCGGGTACGGCCGGGGAGCATTGGGGCGGATATAGGTGATGTATTTGCCGGTCTTCGGGTCACGGATGCCGCTGGATATTTCCGAGCCGACAGAGATCAACGGGTACTGCGCATACTCGGTCCACACCAGCCCGTCGGACGAATGCCAGCCGCGGAAACCGAGCGTGCCGATGTTGTCCACCAGCTTGTAACGATATTGCGGATCGGGATCATCGGGGTCGTGTATCAGGTAAGTCAGGTTGCTGCCGGTCAGCAGCAGATTGGTGGGCTGGCCGTTCTTGAGCACGTAGGTCATCTGCGGCTTGGTCCAGTTGATTCCATCCATGGACGTGGCATACGCCAGTCCACCGCCGCCGAACCACATGCGAAACTGCCCGGTGGCTTCATCGCGGAGCACCGTTCCGTTGAGATACAGCCGGTCATCTTCCCACGATTTGTCCGGCACGATCACCGGCTGTTCGAGCTTGGTGGCCGGATGGATGGTATAGGTCAAGCCGGATGATTGGCGCACGTTGACGTTATCCAGGAACAATTCCGCGGCGGTGCTCAACGTGCCTGCCCCTGCCTGCAAGCCGACAGCGAAGACCACGGCACACGTTGCGGCCAGTGCGAACCAGCAGTGTTTCGGGTTCAGCATCAACATCGTTGCGTGGTTCTCATGTAACGATCGCGGCACAACACCAGCGGCCCGCATCATGCACGGCCGGGAGGATGACGACGAGCCGTGTTCGCTCGGGTAAGCCGATCAATAATCGTCCACGTCGGGCCTGTAATACACATTGGTGGTCCCGATGTATGGCTCTAACTCGTCGGCGTCATACCAGCGACCGGAGGCGTCGCAAGTGACGAAGTTGCCGCCGGCAATGCCCGCGGGCCTGTCGATGAACAGCAGCGGTATCTCGTGACTCAGGATCGCGCCCAGCGTGGTGCGCAGGTCCATGTCACCCCACAGCGGCATCCAGCCGCGGGCCGTGTCACGAGCCAGTTCGTCGTCGTATGTCTTATAGACGTCCGGCGGATCCTGGCGGGCTTGCGTTGAGTTCTGCACATTCAAGTATTGATACGTGACGTTGTGATTGCTGTTGGTGCTGTTGGGGATGTAGCCGTATCCGCTGCGGTCTGGATTGAAGGATTCATGGATCGGCCCGGGGCAGAACATGACTTTGTCGCGCAAGGGTTGCAGGCCGATGTATTTGAAGATGAACGTCTCGTTGAGGTCGTAGCTGGTGCCGGATCTCATAAAGTGGGGCTGAAATCCGATGGCCGGTCGCGCGGGGTACCAGCCGTCCTCATCCGTCGCGTAAGCATTGGTGGCCACGACGATCTGCCGCACCTGGGCCAGACATTGCATGGTGATCGCGGCGTCGCGCGATTTGCGCAAGGCCGGCAGAAGAATCGAGATGAGAATGGCGATGATGGAGATGACAACCAGCAACTCGATCAGCGTGAATCCCTTGCGGCTGAACATGGCATGACTCTCCGGTGTGCAGGGGTCGAACTGTCCAAAACCAATCACAAAAATCGTGGAGCCCGCGGTCAGGCGAACTCCACGGGAGGAACATTCAACGATTGCCGCGACGGCGCAGCAGCCACATGCCGCCCAGCAGCATGGTCAGAGCTGCCGGTTCGGGGATGGACACCTGGGCCAGGGCCTGATCGAAGGAC
>CAYYGM010000065.1:0-22492 GCA_964471555.1 uncultured Phycisphaeraceae bacterium | reverse complement strand
TTCCCTCAACCCGATTCTCTCAAATTGACTGGTACGAAGATCGGGAAGGGGTCACCAGCAACAGATCCCATCGTTTCTGCTTGAGGTAATCGCACACCAGATCCGCAAACTGGGCGTTGGTCTCGATCACCTCGTCACGTTGGGCCAGCAGGGTGGATGCATTTTGTGGGCCGAAGACTTCGGGCGTCAGCCGTGGCTTGCCATGCTTGGCCACAGCCCGCTTCCACTCACCGGCCGGATGAAAGATGCGGCCGAAATCATCGTGACACTGCCAGCCGTTGATCATGACCTGATTGGGTCCGCTGGCAGACACTGCGGAATAGGGCACGTCCAGCAAAGCCACATGAAAGCGATCATCCAGCAGCTTCCAGAAAGGCTTCAACGGCATCCAGTTCGGATTGACGTACTGGATCTGCTGTTTGTCCGGGTTCCACAGCTTGTTGAAATACCACCCGTGATCGCCCAGCCGGGCCGAGCAGAAAAAGGTGGACCAGACCAGGCTCAGGAAATTGGGCGGCTCAGTCTGCAGGCGACCCCAACGCCCGCGCCGGCGCAGCCTGGCCAGGTTGGGCATGCGCCCCTCGGCGATCAATTGGTCGATCAGGTCGATCTCCGTGGCATCAAAGCCCAGCAGAACGATGGGGGGACGATCGGCAGCGGCATGGGAGGATGTGTTGTTCATCATGAGGGTCACATCTTAGGCGGGCTTTCGCGGCTGATCTCCTGCCAATCGCTGTCGTGGTTGATGCTGGCAATGGCAGCCTCGATCGCGGCGACGGATGCCAGGCCGTCCACCCCATTCGCTCCCCGCCCGTCATCCCGGCCACGGCAGGCATCGACGAAGCCGGCAAGCTGGGCACGAAAACTCTCATCAGTGGGTGTGGCCCGACCGGTGATTTTGCAGACAGCCAGCTTCAGCTTGTTCCAGGTATTGCCAGAGGCGGTTACTTGTCGCCTGCGGTCGGCATCGCTGACCACCAGTGACTCGACATAGCGGGCGGCGTGCCCCACGGTGCAGGTCGCTGTCAGGCTGCCTGTTAACTGCATCTTCATACGCACGATCAATCCGTCTGCTTCGTGCTCCACGTGTGCTTGCACACGCTCAATTCGCCGGCCTGCCACATGGGCGACCAGATCCACAGCATGCGATCCGGCATCATGCAGCACAAACTCGGGCGTGACCGCGTTGCTGCCGCTTTGCCAGCGCCCGGTGTCAGCGATGAACGTGAACGCGATCTCCCGCAGGGTGTCCGTCGCTGGTCGGCACAAGGACATGTAATCGCGTCGGTATCGCCGGTTGAATCCCACGCGCAACACTCGGCCGCAAGCCTGCTGTGCCTGATGCAGGTGTCGGGCCTCAGCCAGGTTCAGAGCCATGGGTTTCTCCACCAGCACATGCAACCCTGCCGCCAGCAACTGTTCGACGATCGCAGCATGCGACTGCGGCGGCGTACATACCAGGGCCGCGTCCGCCTGGGCTGAATTCAGCAGCTCGTCCAACTCCTGCTTGCAGCACACCCCCGGAAGCCGGTTTTTGATCCACACGTGCCGCGCTTCGACTGCCTCGCAAACACCGACCAGTTGAATATCACCACAAGCCTGAATCGCCGGCAGGTGATAGCGCTCGAACACCCGCCCGCAACCGATGACCATGAGGCGTAGCCGGCTATCGTCCATGCTCACCCTATCGGCTAACTTCACATGACAGCTTGTGTAGCCGCTGTGGTATCGGGGATTGCTCAGTCAGTCGTCTAATGCATGTGGTTGTCAAACACCATGCAGCGGGACGTGATTTCCTGTTGATCTTGTATCGTCACTTCGATAGCCCTCCGGGTTCCCGGAAACAAAACGATCGGAGAAGTTTTGCAGACGGACTTGATGGGCGAATGGCGATGGGGGCTATTGGCGGCCGGACAGCCGTTCACGCAAGGTGAGAAACAGGTCAGTTTTCCGCGCCTCCGCTGGCGGACGTTGCAACTTTGACACGCACCGTACCACAAGGCGTAGAACGGCGAAACAATCCGTTTCGGCGGGATCTGGACTCATTCCAGAGTCTTATTTTTCACTAGGTTAAAACACGCGGTCACGTATAATCGGCGTTAATTCCCTGGTGGACTTTGATAGGGGGCCCATGATGTCTGGATTGCGCTTGCGGACCGGGTTTGACGTTATCAGTCTAGCGGTTCTGATGCTTGTCCTGCCCGCGAGAGGGCAGGTGACCAGTGAGTGGTTGAATCCGGTGTCCGGCTTATGGGACAACCCGACTCTATGGACCACCGATCCGTACTATCCCCAGAATGGTCAGCCGGATTCGGGCGCCATTTACGATGTGCTGATCGATGCTGCTGGCTCGCCCTACACCATCACCTGTGGTCTTCCCGTCGTGCTCAATCACCTGCTGATTGATTCGCCCGACGCCACGCTCACCGTCACGAGCAGCGGCAATCTTCAGGTCACGGATGGCATCGATCTTCAGCAGGGCACGCTGTATCTCTCGGCCGGGGATATTTTCAATACGCATATCAACGTCGCTGCCGGGGCCCAATTGCAGGCAGGCAGCGGTGTGGTGCTGACCAACGTAGTGTTGTCAGGTGATTTGTTTGTGCTGCCCAGTAGCGGAACCCTGACACTCGCTGCCGGTTTTTCCTTTGACAATGGCAGCATTCACTTCGACAGCAATAGTACGGGACTTGCATTCAGCGGCCTGACCGCACTCAATGGTACGGGAGAGGTGGTCTTCGACGGGGGCACCGAAACCAAGGCCATCACCGTCCCCAGCGGCAATCTCACCATTGGTCCCAACGTCACGATCCGCACCGGAACCGGCAGCGGCCGGATCAACACCTCATCCAACCGAGATCTGATCAATCAGGGAACCCTATCCGCCGAGACTTCGGGGCGCAGCATTCGTTACATCGGGAGCATTTCCAACAGTCGCCTGTTTGTGAATGAGGGGCTCATCCGCGCGGTCCACGGCGGCGAACTGGAGCTGGAGGGCGTCTCCGGCAACCTCGGCCAGATCGAAGTCAATACCAGCGGCAAAATGAGTCTGACCGGCTCATACACCATCGATCAGGATATCGCCATCGACAGCGGTGGGACGCTGACCCTCACCGGCTTCAACAATCAGGCCACCATCTACGTCAACAGCGGAACGCTCAACATCGGTGACAACACGCTCCTCAGCTCGATCGGCAATCTGGTCCACAGTGGCGGCACCGTCAACGTCATCGGTGAAATCATGATGCAGGGCGGCACGCTGCAACTGGACGCCAACACCGGCACATGGAACCTGGTCGATCGCGGCGAATTGAGCAATGGCACCATCGCCCCGACCACCGGCGGCGCGGAGCTGATCGTCAAGGACCGCGGCTATCTGTCCAATGTGGTCAACCAGGCCACGATCCGTCTCGAACCCGGGGCTTTGCTCTATATCGATGACGTGGACAATCAGGGAATGATCGACGTCGGTACCGGGCAACTGGGCATCAATACGTACTACGGTACGGACCTGGGCGACCTCTCCTTCGATCCGGGCGGCCGGCTGTTTCTCAACGGTAACTGGGAGCTTCAGGGCCAGACGCTCGATCTGCCCGATCCCGACATGACGCTTTACATCTATTCGGGGCGAGTCAGTGACGGCCGGATCGATCTGGCCGCCACTGCACCGATCGTTTCCAGGTCCGGTACATTCGAAAACGTCACGCTGGCTAACGACATAACAACGGCATCGGCTGATGGCGGGCACCTGATCGGAGTCAGAGACACGCTGACTCTCGATAACGCCACGATCTATCTGGGCCACGAAGGCGGCGAAAGCGGAACGCTCAATTACGCCACCCCGGAAACGCTCCTGACCGGCACCGGGCAGATCATTTCCGCGGCAGGCTCCGGCATCACCACCACCAACAATCTTTACGGCAAGCTCACCATCGATTCGGGTATCACCATCCGCGCCATCGACGGCGACTTCGCCATCGCCAACGGCACCAGCCGCACCTACGGCACGGTGATCAATCACGGTCACATCACCATGGAAGCTGCCGGAAAGAAATTCACCACCCTTGGCAGTTTCACCAACGCGGCCGACGGCCTGATCGAAATCGGGCCGCAATCCACCTTCTCGCTGGGATGGAACTGGAACAACGAGGGCGCCATCGTCCTCGACAATGCCCGCCTGGAACTCAACGGCGTATTCGTGCCTGACGACATCCGCAACATCCAGACCATCGGCGATTGCCAGGTCTATGTCACCGGTGAATTTGATCTGCAGGGCACGACGTTCAACATCGATGACTGCCTCGAAGCCCAATGGGGTATCGCACGCATCGGCAATTACTATCCAACCGTCTCCAACGGTACCCTCACTTCCAACGGCTCCAGCCTGTCCATCGAAGGCAGTTACGTCTATCTGGACCAGATCACCCTTGCCCTGGACACCGTCCTCAACGACGCCATCGTGCAGGCCACCAGCGATCTGACGCTGGACGACGTTGAAGTAACCCTCCGCAGTAGTGGATTGTTCTTCTATGCGGCCAACAACCCTCACCTGAGCGGAACGGGGCTGATCCATTTTGCCCAAGACACCAACAACACGCTTAATGACAACGGGGTCAGCGGCGACATCGTGTTTGGGGCCGGCATCGATTTCCTCGCGGACACCGGCAGTGGATTTATCACTTTCTCTGACGGCAACACCATCATCAACGGCGAATTGCATGCCACGAACCATCAGTCGATCGATGTGGGCCCCGGTCATGGCTACAAGTGCACACTCGGCGGCGGAGGACTGATCGCCACCGAGGGCGGACGCCTGACCATTGGAGAACTGCTCGGCAACGTCGGCCCCGTCGCGCTCGACACCGGCGGCATCCTCGAACTGGACGGCGATTACATCATCGATCACAACATCAACCTGACCAACGACACGCGGCTGACACTTGCCGGCAACTGGGCCGCCAACGCTGCCATCAACGTTGATCATGCCACGATCGAGTTCGAGATGTTGCCCGGACCGGGCGATCCGATCACGCTGAATCATGCACGTGTTGGTCTGATGGGTGATTTCACCCACGACCAGGTGTTTGACGCCTTTGATCCGGCCGGCCAGACGTTCTACCTGACCCGGGACGGCACACTCGATAACACCGGCCGCATCATTACCCTCGGCTCGGCCACCGGCTACTGGGAGATGCGCGGCGGCACCATGACCGGCGGCTCGATTGTTTATGCCAACGGCCCTAACCTCGTCGTTGCCAATGCCGTCAACACTTTCAGCAACGTCCAGTTCCAGACCGACATCGACATCCTGGCCGGCGCGGTCGTCGAACTGGCCGACGCTTCCTGGGTGGACGGCAACATTTACGTGCTCAATGATCTGAATGAATCCACCAGTCTGCTGGTTGACGGCGCAGGCTGGATGCAGCCCGGGTGCATGCTGGTCTTCGAGCAGGGCGACAGCGAATCCAACCTGCTGCAGGCCCTGGCCGGCGATCTGAACATTCCCATCGGCTCCATGGTGCGCACCGGTGCCGCCGGCGGGGCGACCATCGGCTCAGCCGCGGCCAACACCATCAACAGCGGCGACATCTCCGCCCAGACTGCCGGCCAGACTCTCCACGTCAAGGGCGCTACCGTCCTCAATGGCCCCACCGGCTCGATGGCGGCACTCAACGGCGGCACGTTGATCGTTGAAAACCTCACCGGCAGTGCCGGCGTCCTGATGCTCGATGCTGGCTCCACCCTCTCGGTCAGCGGTGATTACGTCATCGACCAGCCGCTCAGTGCGCTCGATGGCTCGCGCCTGGAACTGCTGGGCAATTGGACCAACACCGCACCGATCACCATCGATCACAGCACGCTGCGCATCAGCGAGTGGGGCTTCGGTTCCGGTGGGCTGACCTTCAACGCCTCCGTTCTTGAACTGACTACCCACGTTACCGGGGTCCAGTTGGCCGGCGTCGTCACCGGGCCGGATTCAACGATCGAATTGCATGACGGCAGCCAGCTCGATCTGCAGGGCGGCTCGTTCGACCTCGACGGTTCGGGCACGCCGCGGCTGTTGCTCAAGGGCGGCAACATCCGCAATGGAACACTCACCGCATCGCTGGACTCACGTTTGACCGTTGCCGACGATTCATCGCTGACCGATCTGACCTGCCTGGCCGATCTCTATCTGCCTGACACATTTACAGATCTGGATCTGTATCACGTGACGTTGGTCGGCGCTAGAGTGGACGGCAATGCCGCGACGACCGTGAGGGTTCAGGGCGCCAGCGAATCGATCTTCGACAACGTGACGGCGAACAGAGATGTGAATGTTTACCGCGGCGCCACCCTGCGCGTGCGCAACGGCCTGCACCTGAATGACAGTTTATCCCCCGGTTCTTACGGCAGCGGCAGTTTGCCCGGTCGTTTGTTGATCGACGGTTCGCAGACCATCGACGGTTCGGGGCAAGTGCTGCTCAGCGGCATCGCCTTCACTTCAGCCAGTGCATACTCCGTCGTCGAATTGACCGACGGCAGCACGCTCACTGTCGCTGCGGGTATGACCGTCATGGCAGGCGGCCAATACGCCGGATCGGGCAGCGGCGGTGTCATCAAGGGCGCCAACGCCTCCCTGGTCAACCACGGCCGACTCGCGGTCGAAGGCGGCCAACTCTATCTCCAGGTGAACACCGAAAACTACGGCCAGGTCGAGTTGACCGATTTTGGCATGCTGACAGTTGAATCCGCGCAACTCACGAATCATGTCTCGGGCATCGTGCGCGGCGAGGGCACCATCTACCTCAACAGCGGCACACTGGTCAACCATGGCGAGCTTGCCCCCGGAAACGACGTCGGCCTTCTGCGACTGTTCGGCGGCAACTACGAGCAGACCGCCACCGGCGTGTTGACCATCGAACTGGCTGCCGACGCGCAGGATCTGTTGATCGTTTACGGCAGCGCGTCACTCGATGGTGCGCTCAATCTCGTCCCCGCCGGCGATTTCAACCCCAGCTACGGCGAAAGCTTTGTCATCCTTACCGCTTACTCCATTTCAGGCATGTTCGCAGCCATTCAAGGAGTCAACCTGAGCAGCGATCTGGTCCTTGCCGTCACCTATGACGAACTCGCGGTTCGCGTCACGGCTGCACTGCCCGGCGACGCCAACCTTGACGGCCTGATCAATCTCGGCGACTTGCAGATCCTCGGCGATCACTGGATGGACGACACCGGCACATGGAGCGACGGCGACTTCACTGGCGACGGTTTGGTCAACCTGGCGGACCTGCAGATCCTCGGCGATCAATGGGGCATGTCGGCCGCCGATGTGGCCCGCCTGTCGCCGGTTTCGATACCTGAGCCGGGCACGTTCAGCTTGATGCTTCTCTGCGTGCTGGGTGCAGCCTGTCATCGCGGACGTCCGCGCAGCACGGTCAGCCGCGCCGCGTCAACCGTCAAACACACCTATGCACGCTTGATCGTGACGGTGTTGGCGGCCTTGCTGCTTTCCCCTGCGCTGCGCGCTGACATCACCACCACCGGCAACGTCACGCCCGATCCTCACACCACCACCATCAACGATGATCTTTACATCGGCCAGACCGCCGACGGCTCTTTGCTCATCGACGGCGGCAGTGATGTGCTTTCCCACTGGTCTTACTTTGGGGTCGGTGCCGGTGTGAACGGAACAGCGACGCTCGACGGTGCGGGCTCCACCTGGACTTGCGACATGTTTGCGGTCGGGGCGTTGAGCACGGGGCAGTTCCATATCACCCATGACGCGGATGCGACCAGCGCCACCGGCATTCTTGGCTTCACGTCTGGATCTAACGGCCTGGTGACCATCGATGGGACAGGCTCCAGTTGGAACAGCAGCAGTTCACTCAGTGTAGGACATATGGGTTCCGGCGAGATTCAACTCACGGCCGGCGGATCACTGCGCAGTCCCACCGCCACCCTCGGCGTAATGACCGGCTCCTCCGGTCTGGTTTCGGTCGATGGCACGGGTTCGACATGGACCAACCTCACATCGCTTTTGTATTTGGGTAAGGAAGGCCAGGGTTCGCTCAGCGTCACAAACGGTGGACGCGTGGAATCCTATGGCGGTGTTTTTATGGCGGATGCTGTGGGTGCTTCGGGCGATGCCGTCGTGGACGGCTCGGGTTCATACTGGGAGATCCGTAACACCCTCTACATCGGCAAAGCCGGCCAGGGCTCGATCACCGTACGCAACGGGGGCAAAGTGGAAACCCATGGCGGTTTGCTGCTCGGCTACTTCGCCGGTGCTTCGGGCACGATGAACGTCGAAGGCCCCGGCACCATCATGTACAACTGGTACCCCAGTGAGTTCTACATCGGCAACCAGGGTGACGGTACGCTCAACATCTCCGACGGCGCTTTCATGGAGGTCTGGTATCGCGGGGCGACCGTGGCGATGGAGGCCGGGTCCACCGGCTCGCTGAACGTCACCGACGCCGGGACCAGGTTTGACTGTGATTACCTGCGGATCGGTCATCAAGGCGACGGTCAGATGTTGATTGCTAACGGTGCCACCGTGGAAACCAGCGGCGGCGGCATCGGCACGGGAACCCAGGGCACCGGCTCGGTCGAAGTCAATGGCGCAGGAACAACCTGGACAATGGGCGGCATGACCGTCGCAGATGAAGGCCAGGGTGACCTGACAATCAGCGGCGGCGCTCTGGTGCAGAACACGGGCACGGTCAATATCGCCATCGAAAGCGGCTCAATCGGATCAGTTGTGGTTGATGGGGCCGACTCAGCTTGGGCCATCCAGGAGAACCTCTACATCGGCGGAAACAAGGACGCGGCCGGCGGCCAAGGCGCCGTCGAGGTCCGCCATGACGGCCTGCTCACTGTCGGTCAAAAGCTCAAGATCTGGAACCAGGGCGCGGTTACTCTTCTGGATGACAGTCGGCTCATCGTCTCCAGCGACACCACCACGTTGCCCGCAGCCGGCGGGTTCTATCTCGGCGCCGGTTCCGGATCAGGCACGTTGGAAATCGTCGGCGGCGGTCAACTCTCCGTCACCGATGTATTCATCGCCAAGGATGCCACGTCCACCGGCACCGCCACCATCAAAGGCTCGCACTGGACGGTTGACGGTGATTTTCAAGTCGCACAGGCCGGCACGGGCACGTTGAATATCCAGGCCGGGGGGCAGGTAAACACTGCGGCATCTGTCATCGGAAATCTGGCGGGTGCCAACGGCACGGTCAACGTCACAGGCACAGGCGCATCCTGGACCACCACGTCGCTCGCCATCGGATCAGCCGGCGATGGAACGCTCAACATCACGACCGGCGGGAGCCTGCTGAGCACCTCGGCGGAGATCGGTTCTCAAACTGATGCCACCGGTGCCGTCACCGTCAACGGCGCTGGTTCAAGCTGGACCAACAGCGAAGATCTTTCCATCGGCGGCAGCGGCTCCGGCTCCCTGTCGATCAATTCCGGCGGCGCGGTGTCTGATCGAACAGGCGTACTCGGTATATCTGCCACCGGCTCGGGCACCGTCACCGTTTCCGGTGCCGGGTCCAACTTGAGCCACAGTGAATTTCAATATGTGGGCCTGGAGGGCGCCGGCTCGCTTTCAATCGCCAGCGGCGGAACGGTCAGCAATCAAGCCAGCGGCTATGTCGCCTGCCTCGCCGGCTCATCGGGCCAGGTCACCGTTGACGGTGCCGGCTCCACCTGGTCCAACCACGCTTCACTCTACATCGGCGGCAATGAAAGCAGTGCCGGCGGCCAAGGCGATCTGACCATCCAGAACGGCGGGCAGGTCACTGTCGGTCAAATGCTGAAAGTCTGGGACAACGGCCGGATCACCCAGCAGGACAACGCACGATTGATCATCTCCAGCGACCCGACCGGCACACCCACGGCCGGCGGCGCTTACGTCGGCATCGGAACCGGCAGCGGCGATCTTCAGATCAACGGCGGCGGCCAGGTTACCAGCGCGCTGGGCTACCTCGGTTACGGTTCCGGCTCGCAGGGTACGGCCGAAGTCAGCGGCGTCGGCTCGCAGTGGAGCAACAGCGGGGCACTGTCCGTCGGCCAACTCGGTGATGGCGTGATGCAGGTCACCGCCGGCGGCCTCGTGTCCAACACGGACGGCTACATTGCATCCGAGTCCGGCTCCAGCGGTTCGGCCACCGTCAGCGGCACGGACAGCCACTGGTCCAACAGCGGCAACCTCTACGTCGGCGATCACGGCGCAGCCCAGTTGCAGATCGACAGCGGCGGCCAGGTGAGCAACAGCGACGGCTACCTCGGCCGCGAAGCGGATTCGACTGGCGAGGCCACCGTGGACGGCACGAACTCACAGTGGAACAACAGCCGCAATCTCTACGTCGGCTACCACGGCCAGGGCACGCTCCACATCGCCAACAGCGGTGTTGTTCTCGTGGCTGACCTGCTGTTCGTCGATCCTTTCGGTGAGGGCGTCGGCCGGATCAACTTCAACGCCGGTGAAGCAGACAGCGGCACGCTGTACGCCGGCGCATTGGAATTGCACGGCGATGGCATGATTCACACCCGCAGCCTGGTCAGCGATGTGAACCTGCAATTCGACCAGAGCCACGGCCCACAGCAACAGGTGAATCTCAACGGCGAACCGGGCCAGGTGCTGACGATCGATCTGGATTACGACTCCTCGCGCGAGTTCGGCGTCGGCTACTCAGGCCAGGGCGAGTTGACGATCGCTGAGGGCGTGAGCCTCCAGTCCGCACGCGGCATTCTGGGTTACCAGTCGACCGGGCAAGGCACAGCCATCGTGCAGGATGCCGGCTCAAGCTGGTCCGCCCCGGAACTGCTGGTGGGTCGTAACGGATCGGGCCAACTTCAGATCAACACCGGCGGCAGCGTGAACGACGACGACGGCTACCTGGGCTACGGCGTCGGCTCCAGTGGCCAGGCTGTCATCAGCGGCGCAGGTTCCACCTGGACGCACAGCAATCGCCTGTACGTGGGCGAAGCGGGCCAAGGCAATCTGCAGGTGAATGCTGGGGCCCAGGTCAGTGACGTGGACGGCTACCTGGGCCACCTTGCAGGCTCGGCGGGTGAAGCGACCATCGACGGCGTCGATGCGTTCTGGACGCACGGCAATCGCCTGTACATCGGCCACGGCGGCAGCGGCACCCTGCACATCACCAACAGCGGTCAGGTCGTCAGTGCATTGGGCTATCTGGGCTACGGGTCCGGCTCACAAGGCACGGCCGAAGTCAGCGGCGTCGGCTCGCAGTGGAGCAACAGCGGGGCACTGTCCGTCGGCCAACTCGGTGATGGCGTGATGCAGGTCACCGCCGGCGGCCTCGTGTCCAACACGGACGGCTACATTGCATCCGAGTCCGGCTCCAGCGGTTCGGCCACCGTCAGCGGCACGGACAGCCACTGGTCCAACAGCGGCAACCTCTACGTCGGCGATCACGGCGCAGCCCAGTTGCAGATCGACAGCGGCGGCCAGGTGAGCAACAGCGACGGCTACCTCGGCCGCGAAGCGGATTCGACTGGCGAGGCCACCGTGGACGGCACGAACTCACAGTGGAACAACAGCCGCAATCTCTACGTCGGCTACCACGGCCAGGGCACGCTCCACATCGCCAACAGCGGTGTTGTTCTCGTGGCTGACCTGCTGTTCGTCGATCCTTTCGGTGAGGGCGTCGGCCGGATCAACTTCAACGCCGGTGAAGCAGACAGCGGCACGCTGTACGCCGGCGCATTGGAATTGCACGGCGATGGCATGATTCACACCCGCAGCCTGGTCAGCGATGTGAACCTGCAATTCGACCAGAGCCACGGCCCACAGCAACAGGTGAATCTCAACGGCGAACCGGGCCAGGTGCTGACGATCGATCTGGATTACGACTCCTCGCGCGAGTTCGGCGTCGGCTACTCAGGCCAGGGCGAGTTGACGATCGCTGAGGGCGTGAGCCTCCAGTCCGCACGCGGCATTCTGGGTTACCAGTCGACCGGGCAAGGCACAGCCATCGTGCAGGATGCCGGCTCAAGCTGGTCCGCCCCGGAACTGCTGGTGGGTCGTAACGGATCGGGCCAACTTCAGATCAACACCGGCGGCAGCGTGAACGACGACGACGGCTACCTGGGCTACGGCGTCGGCTCCAGTGGCCAGGCTGTCATCAGCGGCGCAGGTTCCACCTGGACGCACAGCAATCGCCTGTACGTGGGCGAAGCGGGCCAAGGCAATCTGCAGGTGAATGCTGGGGCCCAGGTCAGTGACGTGGACGGCTACCTGGGCCACCTTGCAGGCTCGGCGGGTGAAGCGACCATCGACGGCGTCGATGCGTTCTGGACGCACGGCAATCGCCTGTACATCGGCCACGGCGGCAGCGGCACCCTGCACATCACCAACAGCGGTCAGGTCGTCAGTGCATTGGGCTACCTCGGTTACGGGTCCGGCTCGCAGGGCACGGCGGTAGTCAGCGGGGTCGGCTCTCAGTGGAGCACCGGCGTATTGTTTGTGGGCAATCGAGGCGCAGGCGTGCTCAACATCTCGGGGAAGTCTGCTGTCAGCATCACGGATGCGTATGTTGGTTTTGCAGCCGGCGCCAGCGGCGATGTGGCGGTCAGCGGGGCTGGTTCGATCTGGAACGCAAGCGGGCGACTCCACATCGGCCAGAGCGGTACCGGTTCGCTGACCATCAGCAACGGCGGCCAGGTCAGCGGCACCGACGGCTTCATCGGTTATTCATCGGGCGTGACCGGCAATGTGACCGTGCAGGGACCGGGCGCCATCTGGACGGCGCAGCGCCGCATTTACGTGGGCTATCTCGGCAACGGCGATATCCAACTCAGCAACGGCGGACAAATCATCACCACTCGTGATGCCTACATCGCCGAGCAGCCCGGCTCGACCGGCTCGGTGACGGTGGACGGCCCCGAATCGCTGTGGACCAATCAGGCTTCCGTCTTCATCGGTGGCGGCAGCGCTGCGGCCGGCGGCATCGGTGAACTCAACATCACCAACGGCGGCAAGGTGACCGTTGCCGACACGCTGCAACTGTGGGCCCATGGCACACTCAACTTGACCGGCGGCACACTGGTCGCAGGCGCCATCAAAAATAACATCGGCGGCGAGCTGAACTTTGCCGGCGGCACACTGCAGACCGACACGCTCACCGGCGATCTGACCAACACCGGCGGCACGCTCTCGCCCGGTCATTCGCCCGGTACGCTCATCATCCTCGGCAACTACACGCAGGAATCGCCCGGCACGCTGTTGATCGAACTGGACAGCGCCGCCCATGACGTGCTCGCGGTCAGCGGCGTAGCCGAGTTGGCCGGCATCTTAAGCCTCGACCTGCTGCATGGCGATGCGATCGGCCTTGGTGACACGCTGACCATTCTCACCGCCGCGTCCGTCACCGGCCGCTTCGACACCATCAGCGGCATGGCGGTCAGCCCCGCGCTGGCCCTGGCGGTGACGTATTCGCCGACCATGGTGCAGATCACCGGCGCTTTGCCGGCGGATGCCAACCTCGATGGGGCGGTCAATCTGGCGGACCTGCAGATCCTCGGCGACAACTGGTCTTCGACAGACGCCTCCTGGGACAGCGGCGACCTCAACGGGGACGGCCGGGTCAACCTGTCCGACCTGCAGTTGCTCGGCGATCATTGGGGCGCCGGCGGCAGTCCTGATCTGTCTTTCGATCAGGCCGTCGAACGGGTGGGCGTATCCATCCCTGAACCAAGCGCCCTGATTCTGCTGGGGCTGGGGCTGTTGGGTTTGCGTCGCCCCCATCCTGCCCCTTGAGTTGTCGAAGTGGAGCCAACCGGGATCGAACCGGTGACCTCCTGCTTGCAAAGCAGGCGCTCTCCCAGCTGAGCTATGGCCCCGACGAGCACATGATAACCGGAATGCGGCCGGATGCGAAAGAGAAGGCAATTGCTGATGTCTGATTGCGGATTGCTGATGTAAGAAGCGGCTGCGAAATATCTTCTTACATCAGAGATCAGCAATCAGACATCAGACATTCCTATACTACCTGCCATGCTCACGGACAATGCCGGAACATTCCGACTCTTCCGCGTTTTCGGGATCACGGTGTACCTGCACTGGTCCTGGCTGGCGGTGGCGTACATTCAGTATCTGTTTCTCAAGGGCGCTCACGTGCTGGAGCACTTCGCCCTGTATGGGTCGCTGTTCGGCATTGTGCTGATGCACGAGTTCGGCCACGCCCTGGCCTGCCGCTCGGTGGGCGGTCGGGCGGAGAAGATCATTCTCTGGCCGCTGGGCGGCATCGCTTTTGTGCAGCCGCCGCGTCGGCCGGGGGCGGTGCTGTGGTCGATCGCGGCCGGCCCGCTGGTGAATCTGGTGCTGGTGCCGGTGACCATCGGCCTGGTCGCCGCCGCCGCCGCTCTGTGGCCCGAACAGATTCCCGCTGTGCACGATTACCTGTTCTGGCTGATGGCCATCAACATCACGCTGCTGGCGTTCAACCTGCTGCCGATCTATCCGCTCGACGGCGGGCAGATCGTGCAGGCGCTGCTCTGGTTCTTCGTCGGCTACACCAAGAGCCTGCTCTGGAGCGCGTGGTTCGGGCTGATCTGTGCCGTGGTGCTGGGCATCGTCATGATCATCCTGGGCAACATGTGGCTGGTGATCATGGCCCTGTTTGTCGGTTGGCAATCCTGGCGCGGGATTGTGATCGCGCGGACGCTGGCCCAATACGAGCAGCAAATGGGGCCGCCGCCGTTTCAGTAAGCAGACGAACGCGCCCGCGCACTCAGCGCTGGTACGTGCCGACCAGTTCACTCTCCGCCACGATGTGGCCCCTCATCGCTGCCAGCAGTTTCTTTTTGTCCGCACCGCCCGGCAGGTCCAGGGCCTGATCGAGCGCGTAGAGCTTGAAGTGATAGTGATGCAGGCCATGACCTCGTGGCGGGGCCGGGCCGCGATAGCCGATGGTGCTGAAAGAGTTGATTCCCTGCAATGCGCCGGCCGGCTGATCCAACTGCTTATTGGTGGCGACAGCTTGCGGCAGGGCGTTGCTCTGCCCGGGAATGCCGTAGATCACCCAGTGGACGAACGGCTCAGCCGTCGGGGCGTCCGGGTCATCGCAGATCAACGCGAACTGCGCGGCCTGTGGCGCTCCGCTCCAGGCCAGGGGCGGGGAAACATCGTCACCGTCGCCGGTGTACCGGCGGGGAATGGTGCTATCGGGATCAAATGCGGTGCTGGTCAGTTGCATGGTCATGGCGGATTCTCCAGGTGAGGGTGGCGCCTGGGGGCCGCAGCCGCAGGCAGCAATCACCACCGCAACGACCAGCCCGCCCAGGCAAGCTGTCATCAGTCGAATTTCACGGAACACCCGGATCATAGGCAGGCCTCGAAAGGTCTTCCGTCAATCGCTGCTGACACCGGCAGGCTCATTTTCCAGCACGTGCCAGTCTGTACCTTGACGCTCGATTCGCCGGTACAGCGTGTCGCGCTCCACCGGGCGGTATCCCGCTTCGACAATCGCTCGTCGCAGCGTGGGCACATCCACCTGCTGATGCGTGGAGCCGCCGGTGACCTTGGTGATGTCGTACCACACCACGGTGCCGTCGATGTCGTCGGCCCCGTAGTCGAGCATGACCTGGGCCAGCGGCAGGGTCTGCATGATCCAGAAAGCCTTGACGTGATCGAAGTTGTCCAGCATCAGCCGCGCCACGGCCAGCAGACGCAGGTTCTCCAATCCGCTGGGCCCCGGCAGGTTTTCCAGTTCGCTGCCGTCGGGCAGGAAGGGCAAGGGGATGATGGTCTGGAACCGTGCGGGCAGTTGATGCTCCAGTGCGTAATCCTGCTCGTCGCGCAGCAGCATGAAATGGTGCAGGCGATCTTCGAGCGATTCGACGTGGCCGTAGAGCATGGTGGCGTTGGTCATCAGGCCAAGTTCGTGAGCCGTGCGATGCACGTGCAGCCACTGGCCGGAGCGGATCTTGCCCTTGAACGCCTGATCGTGCACGCGATCGTCAAACACTTCCGCGCCGCCCCCCGGAAGTGAGCCGAGTCCAGCTTCCTTGAGATCAGCGAGCACTTCGTCAATCTTCCCGGGGCGTTTGTCGATGCGGGCCAGGTGCACGATCTCCACCGCGGTGAAGGCCTTGATGTGCATCTTGGGCGCCGCCGCCCGGATGGCCCGCAGCATGTCGGTGTAGTACGAGAACGGCAGATAGGGATGCAACCCGCCGACGATGTGAATCTCCGTGGCCCCGCCGCCCCCGGAAGACGCTTTGCGGGCTTCTTCGGCGATCTGCTCAATGGAATATTCGTATGCCCCATCTTGGCCCTGCTTGCGGTAGAAGCCGCAGAACTTGCAGGACAATGCGCAGACGTTGGTGTAATTGAGGTGCCGATTGACGTTGTAGAACGCCGCATCGCCGTGCAGCCGACGTCGCACGAGATTGGCCAGTTCGCCGATGGTCCAGATGTCCGTCGAGTGCAACAGCACCCGGCCGTCCTCTATGCTCAGCCTTTGGCCGGCTTCCACCTTGCGGGCAATGGGGGCTAGATCACGATCCATGGCAGACATTGTAGGCTTTGAGGGCAGGCAGTAGGGAGTAGGCAGTAGGGGTACGCATTCGAGAGATCCCCGATAAACACCCCTACTGCCTACTCCCTATTCCCTACTCACTACAATACCCCCATGCGCATCATCGGCCACGGCATCGACCTGGTGGACAGCGAACGTGTGCGGCAGATGCTCGAGGAGCACGGCCGGCGGTTCCTCGATCGCTGCTTCACCGCCGCCGAGCAGACCTACGCCGACCGCAACAATCCCCGCCGGGTCGAGCACCTGGCCGGCCGATTCGCCGCCAAGGAGGCGGTGTTCAAGGTGCTGGGCACCGGCTGGTCGGGCGGCATCCACTGGACCGACGTGGAAGTGGTGCGCGAACCTTCGGGCCAGCCCCGCGTCCAATTGCATGGCGAGGCAGCCCGCAAGGCTGAGCAACTGGGCATCAGCGAATGGTGGATCAGCCTCAGCCACATTCAGACGCATTCGGTGGCAAGTGCCATCGGAGTTGGCCGATAAAGAAGCAGGGCGATCACCGCTTTTCCGCCCCCATAGACCAGCAAACAAAGACCACCAACCCAGAACAACCCCCGCCATCCATGTTCCACCGCAAGGGAGACATTCCGCCGTACGAGATCATGAGGCCGGGCGGCCGGGAGGCGATGCGTCAGGCCCAGCATTCCTGGCGTTCGCCGCAACCGCGTGAGCAGTCCGAGGGCGGCAAATTCTCCCTCAGCGACTGGCTGACCGGCGGCGAACCGGTGACGCTGCGTCTGCCCAAGGGCATGGCACTGTCGATCATGGCGGGCCTGCTGCTGCTGATCATGGTGGCCTATTGGGTGGGCCAGTCCCGGGGCCGTGCCGCCGCCGACGCCCGTTACCAGGAGCAGATGCAGGCCGTCCGTGACTACCGTGGCACACCCGCGCCCGTGGTGGTCGACCCGACCGCCCAGGCTTCGGGGACTGATTCCGGAACCGGTTCCGGGGGTAAAGCCGGGGTAAATTCCGGGGTGAATTCCGGGCGTGGGGCGGTGACAAAAACCACGGATCCTCGGCAAAAAGGCCTCAATTACCCCATCCTGGCCTACTGCACCTTGCCCGAGGCCAACCGCCTGGGGGTCTTCTTGGCCCAGAGGGGAGTTGATACTTTTATCATTCCCGGTAAAAATGAGGAGCTTTACCACCTCGTGGGCCTGCACGGCCTGCGCGGCGACGGCGGCTTCCGGGCGGCCCGCGAAGAGTACGAAACCAAACTCAAGCGGTTAGGTCGGGAATGGAAAGCCCAGAACGGCGGGCGAGGCGAAGACCTCAGCTCCATCTGGTGGGATAAGTACGAGTAATGGGAATCAAAGATTGCGTGAGTGCCTGATTGCTTAAATGAGTGAAACATCTGAATCAGCGCGGCTGAGGCCGGTTGACCGGCCGTCACGCTCTCATTCAGCAGTAGCACATTCAAGCATTCAAGAAATCCCGCAATCAAGAAATCATCAATTGAACTGAGGATCACATGAGCATCGACCGCAGCCTCAAGACCGCCGGCAACCTGGCCCGCCATCGCAACGTCCTGTCCCGCGCTGAGCGCATCGAGCGCCTGGCCACCCGCAAGGCTTTCGACCGCGCGACCGGCGATCCCCTCGGCCTGCCCAAGGTCGCCAACCGCAAGGTCGTTACCGGCGGCAAGTCCAAGAAGAAGGAAGAAGCCGCCGCCGGCGCCGAAGCTGCTGCTCCTGCCGCCGCCGCCGCTGCACCCGCTGCAGCCGCCCCCGACACCAAGGCAGCCGGCAAGAAGAAGTAACCGCACCCTCGCCCCATGCCCCGTGAGCGCAGCGCCGCGTGGTCGCAACACGGCAATCTGTTCCACCGTCGCCGCGCTGACTTGCGCCGGTTAGCCATCCCTCATCGCCGTCAGCACGACATTCCCGGCATGTTTTTGCCCACGTGGCTATTATTAGTTTTCTAAAAAACTAATAATAGCCACCAAGCTTACGATAGGGCGCATCCCATTTTCTGTAGCGGGTGTCACGGCCGCGCGTCGGCCATGCAAGGAACCAGGCGCTGCTGCACGCGGCAGTGGCACCCAACGGCACGCGACAAAGATGTGAGATGTGGACATAGCCACGAAGGCGGCAGCAGGGTGAATCCGCGGCTGAGCGCGATGGTTCGGCAGGTCGTATAATCACGACCCATGTGGAACGCTGACAGTTTTATCACCGATCGCCTGCGAGCCATCGACGCCTCCGGCATTCGCCGCGTTTTCGATCTGGCGGCCAAGCTGGAAAATCCGATCAACCTTTCCATCGGCCAGCCCGATTTCGACGTGCCGCAGCCGGTCAAGGACCGCGCCATCACAGCCATCAATGCCGGCTTCAATCGCTACACGCAGACCCAGGGCATTGCAGAACTGATCGCCAAGGTTCGCACCCAACTCGGCATGGAGTTTCCGCACACCCATGGTCAGGGCAACTGCGGCGTGCTCATCAGCTCCGGCGTCTCCGGCGGCCTGCTGCTGGCACTGATGTGCTGCGTAGGGCCGGGCGATGAGGTTTTGATCGCGGATCCCTATTTCGTGATGTACAAGCACCTGGTCACGCTGGCCGGGGGCAAGGCGGTGTTTGTCGATACGTATCCCGACTTCCAACTGACCGCCGAGCGCGTGGCGGCGAAACTCACCCCGCGCAGCAAGCTGTTGATCGTCAACTCGCCCTGCAATCCCACCGGCGTCGTCCTGCCCCCGCAAGTGTGCAAGGATCTGGCGAAGCTCTGCGATGATCGCGGCCTGCTGATGCTGTCGGATGAAATCTACGACGTATTCTGCCACGAAAAAGTTGACGGCCGCCTGCCTTCGCCGGCCGATTACAGCCCCAACGTCCTGCTGATGCGCGGCTACTCCAAGACTTACGCCATGACCGGCTGGCGCCTCGGTTACGTGGCTGGTCCGCCGCCCATCATCGAGCAGATGACCAAGCTCCAGCAGTATTCGTTCGTCTGCGCCCCGTCCATGGTGCAGGTGGCGGGCGTGGCGGCGATGGACGTCGACATGAGCGAGCACGTGGCAGACTATCGTCGCAAGCGCGATCTGCTGGTCGAAAAGCTTTCACCGCACTTCGAGCTGGTAGCGCCCGGCGGCGCGTTCTATGCTTTTCCCAAGGTGCCGGACAAGCTGGGGCTGACCGCCACGCAGTTCGTCGAGCGAGCCATCAAACGCAATGTGTTAATCATCCCCGGCTCCGTCTTCAGCGAGCGCGACACGCACTTTCGCATCAGTTACGCCTGCGATGACGACATGCTGGCGAAGGGTCTGGATGTTCTGGTTGAGTTGACGCAGGGATAAGACGTTTTGCTATGTAGGCGCGAAGAAGTAACCGCAGACTTCACAGACTGCACGGATTCAGGCTTAGCGCAGAAAAAAGAACTCACCACAGAGGACACAGAGAGCACAGAGAAAAACTGAATAGACTTGAATTCAAGCATATTGAGCTCTGCGTCCTCTGTGTTCTCTGCGGTGAATTCCGGTTCTTTTAGGAGCTTTTATTTAATCTGCGTCATCTGCGCAGTCTGCGATTTGCTTCTCTTTTTGTTTGAGCGTTGTATCTTTCCTGGTGCGTTCTATTTCACTACCGAAGTCGTCGCGGCCGGCAGGTGCATCACGTGGCCGTCGCCGGTGCGCACGATCAGGCCGTCCAGCGGATCCAGGTCGATCACTTCGCCGCGCACCGATTCGCCATCGTGCTGCAATTCAACGTGATGGTGCAGCAGCAGACTTCGCTTTCGCCATTGATCAAGCAACTCATCGACATCGCTGTGCAGGGCGATGTCAAGCTGGCGCAATGTTTCTGCGATGATCAGCAGGCGGTCGGCTTGCACACTCAGGGCCGCGAAGCTGGTGGCGGTCGGCACGGGCAGCGCTTCGGGGGGCATGTTGACGTTGATGCCGATGCCGAGGATGGCGGCATGGCAGCCGCGGGCCTGTGAGGTTTCCACCAGGATGCCTGCGATTTTGTGATCAGCCACGATCACGTCGTTGGGCCATTTGATCCGCACCGGCCGATGCAGCAGCGGCTCGATCGCTCGCGCCACCGCCACACTCGCGGCCAACGTAATGCGATCCGTGGCCGCGTTGACTATCTCACTCAGCAGGCAGATTCGGCTGAAAATCGCAGCACTTCCGGCCGGTGCGGACCAGGTTCTGCCCAGGCGTCCCCGGCCGCGCGTCTGCTCATGCGTCACAGCCACACAGCCGTCAGCGTCTTTGCCGCGCTGCTCGAACAACTGCCGGGCCACGTCCTGCGTGCTGGCGGTCTGCCCGTACACCACGGCCTGCGGCACGATACTTTCCAGCAGATCAACCCACACGCCTAATCCCGACTCCAGCAGGCGCACGCCATGGGCGGGATGCACCTCCAGCTTGCACCCGCTATGGCGCAGCAGTCGCAATTGATCGGCGGGGACGTCCGCGATCGGCTCACGCTCGCGCAGCAAGCGCCACAACAGCTTGACGTTCAACTCGCTCATGCCCGCTCGATGTCCAGGCCCAGGTCCAGTGCGGGGGCTGAATGCGTCAGGGCGCCGATGGCAATGCGATCGACGCCGGTCTCGGCGATGGCCCGCACGTTGTCCAGCGTTACGCCCCCGGATGCTTCCAGTTTCACCTGCGGCGCGACTTGATCGCGCAGGGCCACCGCTTTTCTCAGCACTTCCGGAGGCATGTTGTCCAGCAGCACGATGTCAGCGCCCATGGTCAGCACCTGCTGCAACTGCTGGCTAGTGTCAACCTCGATCTCCACGAACGCCGCCCCGGTTCGCGCCTTTGCGATGGCCTGTGCCAACACGTCCATCCGCGTGTAGGCCAGGTGATTGTCCTTGATCAGCACGGCATCGTACAGGCCCATGCGATGCGAACAGCCGCCGCCGCAGACCACGGCAAACTTGGCCAACCCTCGGAATCCGGGAATGGTCTTGCGCGTGTCATAGATTTTGGATTTGGTTCCCGCGACGGCTTCGACGAAGCGCCCGGTGAGCGAGGCGATGCCGGACAGGTGGCAGACGAAATTCAACGCCGTGCGCTCGGCCGCAAGGATGGATCGCAACGGCCCGACGATCTCAGCCACGCAACTTCCGGGGATCACCGCATCACCGTCGGCCGTGTTCAGCTTGACGTCCAGCTTCGGATCAAAGGCGGCCGCAATGCGATGCAGGAGCGACAAGCCGCAGACGATCCCGGGCGAGCGGCTGACCATGCGGGCGGTCGCGGTTACATCGGCGGGAATGATCGCTTCGCTGGTCAGGTCGCGGTGCTGCAGGCCCATGTCCTCCTGCACCGCCATGCGAATCAATTGATCCAGCATCTCGTCGCTTGCGAACTCTTCGAGGCGAGGCATGGCTAACTCTCCTGCCGCTTGACGAAACAGACCCGATAGCGCCGTCCGCCGATGGCGATCAACTGCACGCGATCGCCGAGGGCCATCCGGTGCTGTTCATAGTAGCGACCCCAGCCGCGCCAGCGAAACATGTTGCCTCGGACCAGGTCGGTGTTCACCTGTTGGCCGTCGGGCAGCAGCAGGGTGAAACGTGTTCCTCGGGCGTTGGACAATCGAGCGTAACGGTTACGTATCGCGCCATCGGTGAGGACGAAATCACGGATCACATCCGCTTCATCTTCGAGCGTATGCCATGCCCGCATGGATTTTGCATAGTTCGGGCCGACGTCGATTGCCTCAACCTCACTCAAGGTGATGAACGAAGCGAAGCGGCTGCCGCGCTTGGACTTCCAATATTCAGGGTCGCCGCAGACCGATTCGTTGTAACGGCGAGCCAGTGCGTCCACATCACGCGGGGTCAGGTCGCGATGCTCGTCGATGGCTTTGATGCGGGCCATGGCACGGAAGGGGCCGCCCGACTGTTTGATGTACACCCGTTCGCCCACCCTGGCGCAGCCGATCGGCGGCACCACCGGGCTCAAGGAGATTCAGGCCGAAGCG
>CAYYGM010000064.1:0-22982 GCA_964471555.1 uncultured Phycisphaeraceae bacterium | reverse complement strand
CGCTGGGTGATCTGCCGGGCGCTACGCCGATGTGGCTGGAGAACATCGGAAGCAACCAGTCACCGCGCTTCAAGCGTCCGGTGGCCATGCGCTTCAGCAACGGACGCTTGATCGACTTCGGCGTTCACACAGCCGCGTGCTGGCCTTGCGACATGGATGGCGACGGCCAGTTGGATCTGGTGGTGGGTGCTGAAGACGGTAAGGTCTATCGCTTCCTGCGCAGCGAACTGAGTTGGTGAAACCGCTTGCAGGAATGGCAACGGTTATCAGACGCTCAAAAGCCTGAAATGGCCGCCTCAGAAACAATGCAGAAAGCGACAACCGATCTAAGATTATTTAAGATACTGTGAATAATATATTTATGTAATATCTCGGCCATATATCGGGGTAGCATTATGTAACTAAAGATAGCACTTTCTCATCATTTCAAGAAATTGCCGTGTTTCTTTCTTGAAGTATCACCGGCTCAGCGTTAATCTGGTAGCTATGTCCATCGCTGATGTGGCAATCCGTGCCGGCGTTTCACAAGCGACCGTCTCGCGCGTGATTAATGACAACACTTCCGTCTCCGAGGACATGGCCCAGCGCGTGCGCCAAGCCATACAGGAGTTGCACTACCAACCGACGCTGCGCCGCCGTCGCACCCCTGCCGTACAACAGCCGGTGGCGGTGCTCATCGTGCACCAGAATCAATTCCATCACTACACGTCCAGTTGCTCGTTCATGTTGCTGGGCGTGGAGCAGGCCCTGCGTGCCCGACAGATGGACATGATCCTGGCCCACGTCAGAGATGCCGACGATCTGCCGCAAGCGGTGCAGAACAAGCAAGTCAGCGGGTTGATTCTGATTGGCCACCAACCCAGCCAACAGGTGCTGGCCGATCTTCAGGACATCCCCACCGTCTGGCTCACATCTCACCACGACGTCAGCGGCGACATGCTGCTTTCGGGCAACGAAACCGTCGGACGTCTGGCTGCGGAATATCTGATTGAAAAGGGTCACAAGACCCTGGGCGTACTCAACACCATCGGGCCCAACCCGGTGGTTGATCTGCGCTGTCAGTATTTCACCTTCGTGAGCGAATCGCGCGGCTGCACCGTGCGGCAGTACGTCTCTGACCGCGATGCCATGTTCCGCGAAACCACCAAGCTGGACCTGGAGCTGTTCGAGCGGCAGGTCGGCGAGCAGGTCACCCGCATGCTGGCTGACGAACAGCGGCCGACCGGTTTGTTCGTCCCCATGGATTTACAGGTGGCGATGGTTTATCGCCTGTTGGACAAACACGGCGTCAAGCCGGGCAGGAATCTTCAGATTGTCGGTACGGATGATGAGAAGGGCGCTTTGATCGGCCTGAACCCGCGACCGGCCACGGTCAACATCGGCCCCATCACCATGGGCCGCCATGCTGTCGAACAGTTGTTCCGTCGTGTTGAACACCACGAGGACCGCCGCGTCCGCGTCACCGTGGAACCCCAGTTGATCCCGGGCGAATAACGCCCGTTTGGTTTTGGCTCTCGACAATCCGTCGCAGATGCAGCGCTGCTCGTAAGGCGCTGTTGCATTACCTTGTAGCGTTCGATTGATCCCGTTTCACCAGGAGGAAAAGTACCATGCAACGCACGTTCTACACACTTGGTCTGATGTGTACGCTGGCCCTGGCCACGGCTTCCGCCCGTGCCGCTCTGGTGGCCCAGTACAATTTCGACGAGTCAGCCGGTCCCACGGTGGCTGACAACGTCGGCTCGGCTGACGGCACCGCCACCTCGGGTGTCAGCTTCGTCACCAGCGGCGCGGGACTTGCCCCCGGCTTCGGTAATGCCGGCAGCTTCGACGGCCTGACGTCCTCGGTCGACTTCGGCACCGGCGCTCACCCGGCCTCTTTCGACCTGGGCACCGGCGACTTCACCATCTGCGGCTGGATGAAGATGCCCACCAACTTCGAAACCGGCGGCTTCGGCAACAAGCCCATTTTCCAGAACATCGACTACAACAACGGCGGATGGGTCTTTGAAGTCGGTCGCGCTGACCGTTCCTACCGCGGCAAGGTGTTCTTCACCGTCGGCGGCGGCGGCAGCGCCGTGTTCGGCGGCACCCAGGCCTTCTCCGATGTCCGCCTCGATGACGACGTCTGGCACTGGATCGCGGTGACCAACAGCGGCGGCAACATTGTCATGTACGTGGACGGCGTACTGCAGGCTGACACCGGCGCTCTGCAGGTCGGCAGCACCGCCACTTCCCCGGCCGCCACCGAAGCTCAGTTCGGCGCTCGCAACACCGCCCAGGCCCTGTTCGACGGTCAGCTCGACGATTGGCGCATCTACAACGAAGCACTCACCGGCACGCTCGACGGCAACAACACCCTGACCGGCGGCGGGCTCTATGACGTCTGGCAGATTCCTGAACCCGCCACCTTGACTTTGCTGGCCCTGGGCCTCGTGGCCCTGCGACCGGCCCGGCGGCGCTGAATGCGTTTGGATGATCTTGATACTTCCACATTATTGACAGGAGGATCGCCATGTATCGCACGTTAGGTACGTTCGGCTTCGCAATTGCCTTCGCCTTGGCAACCGGCGCCGCACGTGGGCAATTGGTCGCCCAATACGAGTTCAATGAGTCATCAGGAACAACCGTCAGCGACAGCATCGGCAGCGCCGACGGCACCGCCACCTCCGGCGTCAGCTTCGTCGCCAGCACCGCCGGCGTCAACGGCACCGGCTTCGGTAATGCCGGCAGCTTTGATGGCGTCACGTCCGCGGTCAACTTCGGCTCCGGTTCACACCCCGCGGTCTTCGACCTGGGCACCGATGACTTCACCATCTCCGGCTGGTTCAAACTGCCGACCAACTTCGTCACCGGCGTCTACGGCAACAAGCCCATTTTCCAGAACATCGATTACGCCGGCGGCGGCTGGGTCTTCGAGGTCGGCCGCGCTGATCGTTCTTACCGCGGCAAAGTCTTCTTCACCGTCGGCGGTGGCTCCAGTACCGTGTTCAACGCAACCCAGGCCTTCTCCGACGTCCGTCTCGACGACGACGTCTGGCACTGGATTGCTGTGACCAACAGCACCGGCCACATCTCCATGTACGTCGATGGTGTGCTCCAACTCGACACCGGTGATCTGGTTGCCGGCACCAGCACCGCCACCGCACCGGCCGCCACCGAGGCTCAGTTCGGCGCCCGCGGCACCAGCCAGGCCCCCTTCGACGGCCAGCTCGATGATTGGCGCATCTACACCGAGGCACTCACCGGCACGCTCGACGGCGGCTCCAGCGGCACGCTCACCAGCGGCGCCCTGTACGACGTCTGGCAGGCCAACTCCGCCCCTGCCTATCACCCCGGCGACGCCAACGGTGACGGCATGGTCAACCTGGCTGACCTGCAGATCCTCGGCGACAACTGGCAGTCCACCACGGCAAACTGGTCCCAAGCCGACTTCACCGGCGACGGCAACGTCAACCTGGCGGACCTGCAAATCCTTGGTGATAACTGGGGTTACGGCGTCAGCCCCGACCTGTCGTTCGATGAGGCTCTGGCCCAGGTGGCGATCCCCGAGCCGGCCTCACTGGCCCTGCTGCTGATTCCGGGCGCTATGATTCTGCGCAGGCGCGTCAATCGTTGAGAATCCAATCTCCTTCCGTGAGGGTCGCCTGACCGCGACCTTCACGTTTCGTCCGCTCGCGTTTGGTTCGACGCCTACTTCAGTACGGAGACTCGCCTATGTCGTCACGCAAAGGCTTCACGCTGATCGAGCTATTGGTCGTGATTTCCATTATTGCGCTGTTGATTTCAATTCTGCTGCCCGCCCTGCGCAAAGCGCGGGAGACAGCCCAAAACGTGAAGTGTCTGTCCAACGTCCGCTCCGTCGCCACAGCCATGCTGTCCTATGAAAGCGACGAGGGAAGACTCACCGTCCATCTTTATGAGTTTCTCAACAGCACGGGCGTCCCTGAGCAGCTCTCACGCAACACGGGCAATCCCAAAGACGATCTGCGTCCCCTCTATTCCAAGTACATCGGGTCGGTCAACTTCTTCAGTTGCCCCTTCCAGCCCGAATGGGACAAAGAAGTCGATGCCATCCCCATGGCCAGCAAGCGGCTTTACGTGGATTACGCTTTGTTCCCCGGCTACTTCTGCGATTTCGACGGCACGGACTATTCCGATCCGTTCTATCGCGCAAACAATGGCCAAGGCGTCTGGACGCGCAGCGGCGACATCTGGTTGTATGACGGCTACAAGATGTCCGTGCTGTCATCGGATCGCATCAGCTATGAAGTCGGCAGGTACTTCCGTTTCAATCACCCCCTGAAAGGCGGGGAAGCTGTGGGCCAGGACATCGCGCCTCCGGGGGTCACGTGGGCGGCGACACAATACTGGGTGCGATACACCGGAGGCGCTGATGCCCGCACCAGAACAGACGCCAACTACGCCTTCACCGATGGGCATGCCGCCAATTTCCCGGGCAACGACCCCAAGATGTTGGAAGTCACCGGCCCCAAACTGACTTCGACCTACAACTTCCTCGCCCCGCATGACTGATACGACGTGACCGCCTCGGCGGTCTGGCCATACGACTTTTCTCACCCGACGATTGGATCATCAAATGAGGGCACACGCCTGTATTCTGTCCGTGTCGTTGCTGCTGACCTGCGGCTGCGCCCTGGCCCAGACGCCTGACGTGCAGAACGTGACCGTCTATGCCAATCCCGCCGAGTTCGCCGGCTGGCCCGCCAACGAAGGGCTCTGGCAATGGGGTGATGAGATCCTCGTCGGCTTCGAGGTCTCCGCCTACAGCGAGCACAGCGACAATCACAATGTCGATCGTGAGGCCAGTAAGCGCATCGCTTTCGCTCGCAGTCTGGACGGCGGACTGACCTGGACGCCCGAGGAGCATCTGGAGATCGCCCCGCCGGAGTATCTGGGCGATCCGTCGCGCTACGTGCAGAAGCGCGAGGGCGTGGCGGAGCCTTGCCCGAGTCCCGGCGGATTCAACTTCGCTGATCCGGATTTCGCCCTGAAGGTGCGCGGCTCGAACTTCTACGTCTCATCCGATCGCGGTCATCAATGGCAGGGGCCCTACGAGCTGCCCCACTTCGACATGAAGATTCTCACCGCCCGCACCAACTATCTGACGGTCGATGCCGACACCTGTCGCCTGTTTTTCTCAGCCAGCAACACCACCGTAGATCAGGGCGAATACGCCCGCACCATGATGGCCGAGACGACCGACGGCGGCAAAACATTCCAGAGAATCGCCTGGCTGACGCCTGATCCGCGTCAGTTGCAGCCCGACGCGGCCCCGGACGTCATGCCGGCTTATTCGCTGATGCCCAGCGTGGTCAAGCTCGATGACGGCACGATCCTGGCGGCGATGCGCGATCGTGTCGGCCGACACAAGTGGAACCACGTGGTCGCGTCCACCGATCAAGGGCGCACCTGGGAAAGCCGCGGCGTGATCGTGGATAACAACAACAATCCCGTCGCCATGGTTGCACTGGGCGGGCAGCGTCTGGCGGCCATGTATGGTTATCGCAATCAACCCTACGGCCTGCGCGGCAAGATCAGCGAGGATGGCGGACGCACCTGGTCGTCCGAATACGTCCTGCGCGACGACGGCCGCGAGTGGGATCTGGGCTATCCCCGCGCCGCGGTGCGCAGCGACGGCCGCATCGTGGTTGTCTATTACTACACCACCGAGCAGGTGAAGCCCAATCACATTGCCGCCACCATCTGGAACCCCCCGGCCGCGCCCGTCAAAGCGCAGGAGTGAGATTACATGATACGCCAGTTGTTGGCTCTGTTGGTCCTGGTGGGCGTGCTGCCCATTTCAGCGCAGGCTGCCAGCGTACAGAACACCGTGGTCTTTGAAGACCCCGCATTGTTTGCCGGCTGGCCCGCCAATGAAGGCTTCTGGCAATGGGGCGACGAGATGCTCGTCGGCTTCAACGTCACCAAATACCTCGAATCCTCCACCACCCACAACGTCGATCCCAATGCATACCAGTGGGTCAACTTCGCTCGCAGTCTCGACGGCGGCGAAACCTGGACCATTGAGCAGCACCCTGAGGTCAGCATTCCCGGCCTCTTCAACGGTCCCAACTATCTCAAAAACCCAAGCTACCCCGCCATCCCCGCGCCAGTGGCCAGTCCGGGCGGTTTCAACTTCACCGATCCCGGCTTCGCTCTCAAAGCACGCGGCGACAAGTTCTGGGTCTCCACCGACAAGGGCCACAACTGGTCCGTGCCATACGAGCTACCCGACTTCGGCTTGCCTTATCTCCAGGCACGCACCAACTACCTCGTGCTCGACTCGCAGACCATGCTCCTGTTCTACGAGGGCACCTTCTATCCGCCCAGCAGCGGCGAATACACCAACACCCTGGTCGTCAAGACTTCCGACGGCGGACAGACTTTCCAGCAATTGTCTTTGCTCACCGATGATCCCTTGCAGGGGCACGACACTTCCTGGCTGCCCGCCTACTCCGTGATGCCCGGCGTCACGCAACTGGACGACGGCACCATGCTGGCCGTGGCGCGCAATCGCCTCAGCTCACATTCCTGGAACGACCTGCGATCCTCCACCGACGGCGGCAACACCTGGCAGACAATCAGCACACCCGTTGATGGCAACAACAATCCCGCCAGCCTCGTTTCCCTGGGCGGCCGGCGACTGGCGTTGGTCTATGGCTATCGCAATGCTGCCTACGGCCTGCGCGGCAAGATCAGCGAGGATGGCGGACAAACCTGGTCCAAGGAATACGTCCTGCGCGATGACGGCCGCGAGTGGGATCTGGGCTACGTTCGGGCCGGCCTGCGCAGTGACGGCAAGGTCACCGCGGTTTACTACTACACCACCGACGATCACCCCGCCAACTTCATCGCCTCCACCATCTGGGACGTGCCCGCCAGTGCCTCATCTTCGCTCCGCGCTCATTACAAATTCGACGAAACCGCCGGCCCCACGCTCTTCGACATCGCCGGCAACGCCAACGGCACCACCCACAACGTCACGTTCTCCGCCGGCGGCGCACTGGCCTCCTCCGGCGGCTCGGGCATCTTCGACGGCTCAACTTCCTCCGTTGACTTCGGCTCCGGCTCGCATCCATCCGAATTCGACCTCGGCACCGGCAACTTCACCATCGCCGGCTGGTTCAAGTCGCCCACCAACAACGAGACCGGCGTCTTCGGCAATCGCCCCCTCTTCCAGTGCATCGACTACAGCCAGGGCGGTTGGGTCTTCGAGATGGGCCGCGCCGATCGCAGCTATCGCGGCAAGGTCTTCTTCACCGTCGGCGGCGGCGACAGCGGCGTCTTCGGCCAGACCCAGACCTTCTCCAACGTCCGGCTCGATGACAACCAATGGCACTGGGTGGCCGTCGTCAACGAAGGCGGCGAACTGAGAATGTACGTTGACGGCGTCCTCCAGACCGACACCGGTACGATGCAATCCATCAGCACCGCCACCGCTCCAGGCTCGGTCGAAGCACAGTTCGGCGCACGCGGCACAAGCCAGGCTCCCTTTGCCGGCCAACTCGACGACTGGCGCATCTACGACGAAGCCCTCACCGTCGCCCTCGACGGCAACTCGCTCATCGGCGGCGATCTCTACAACGTCTGGCAGAACATCGCCACCGTCATCCTGCACCCCGGCGACGCCAACGGCGACGGCCAGGTCAACCTCAGCGATCTGCAAATCCTCGGCGACAACTGGATGTCCACCACCGCCGACTGGAGCACAGGCGACTTCACCGGCGACGGGCAGGTGAACCTTGCCGACCTCCAGGTGCTCGGCGATAACTGGGGCTACAGTGTCCTGGATATCACGCTGGATGAAGCGCTGCAGGCGGCCGGCATCAGTGTGCCCGAGCCGACCTCGCTGCTTGCATTGACTTGCGCTGCCGCGTCGCTGCTGACCGGTCGCCGCCGTCAACAGAACTGTTTCTGATCACCACACGGATTCAAGCATGAAACACGCACTCTTGATCGCACTCTGCCTGCTCGCTGCACCTCCGGCCCTGGCGGACGACGGCCAGGTCGATCATGCCGTGGTCTTTGCCAGCGATCAGGAGTTTGCCGGCTGGCCCGCCAACGAAGGTTTCTGGCAATGGGGCGACGAGATGCTCGTCGGCTTCAACGTCAGCCTTTTCCGTCAGCGCGATGACTATCACAACGTGGACACCGACGCCTACATGTGGGTCAACTTCGCGCGCAGTCTTGACGGCGGACAGACCTGGACGACTGAGCAGCACCCCGAAATCAGCATCCCCGGCATCTTCAACGATCAGGACCATTACGTCCGCGACGACAACTACCCCGCCATCCCCGCGGCTGTGCCCTGCCCCGGCGGCTACGACTTCACCGCGCCCGGCTTCGCCCTCAAGGCCCGCAACGATCGCTTCTGGGTCAGCACCGATCGCGGCCACAACTGGCAAGGCCCCTTCCAACTGCCCCGCTTCGAGCGCCAACGCATCGACGCCCGCACCAATTACCTGGTCCTCGATTCGCGCACCATGCTGCTGTTCTACACCTCCACCGACATCCCGCGCAGTGACGGCGAGCACGGACAGGCCATGGTCGTGCGCACCACCGACGGCGGCAAAACTTTCGAGCGCATCGCCTGGCTCACGCCCGATCCGCTGCAAGGCCTCGATAAATCCTCACTGCCCGCCTATGCCCTGATGCCCGGCGTGGCCAAGCTGGACGACGGCACCCTGATGGCGGCCGTGCGCTGGCGCATCGCCCGCCACAAGTGGGCTGACCTGGTTGTCTCCAACGATCAGGGCAACACCTGGTCGCAGCGCAGCATCGTCTTCGATAACAACAATAACCCCTGCAGCATCGTGCCCCTCGGCGGCCAGCGCATCGCGGCGGTTTACGGCTATCGCAATCCGCCCTACGGCATCCGCGCCAAGCTCAGCGATGATGCCGGCCGCACCTGGTCACGCGAGTATGTCCTGCGCGATGACGGCCGCGAATGGGATCTCGGCTACGTTCGCGCCGGCCTGCGCAGCGACGGCAAGATCACTGCCGTCTACTACTACACCACCAAAGAGCATCCGGCCGAGTTCATCTCCCGCACCATCTGGACTCCGCCAGACAAAATCGAAATGGAGCCCACAGCCGCAACCGGCGGCGCCTACTGGACCTTCGAGGACACCGCTGACCGCGTCACCGATCACCTCGGCAATGCTGACGGCAAGGCCGGCCAGGGTGTGCGCTTCGTCGGCAAAGGTGATCCCGCACAGCCCGACAACTCCGTGGCGGTCTTCAGCGGTGACGACTGCGCGGGCATCGTGATCCCGGATAACGCTGCCGTCTTCAAGCTCGGCCGCGATGACTGCACCTTCAGCGGAACCTTCTCCGCTCCGCAGAACAACGGCCCCAACCGTTTCATCTTCGAAAACCAGCACGGCCTCGGCGGCGCGGCCATCTTCATCGGCCGCCAGGATCGCACCTATCGCGGCAAGCTCCTGTTCACCGTCAAAGGCCCCGGCCCCGACGACGACGTGACCATCATGAGCGACCGTCGCCTCGACGACAACAACTGGCACAGCTTCCAGATCACCGTGCATAACCAACAGATCAGTATGACCATCGACGACCAACCGCAAGCGCAAACCACAGCCTACGGCCCCGGCTCCACCGCCACCGCTCCCGAAGGCGTCCCCGCCACCATTGGCCGCGTCTTCGACGGCCGCATCGATGAACTGAAAATCCTGCCTGCAAGTAATCCCGAATAAGCAATCGAGTGAACCATATGTCCGCTCCCAGTTATTCCGCAACATCACCTGACAAGTCGCCCGTGCCCCTGATCCTTGATACGGACATGGGCAACGACATCGACGACGCGTTGGCCCTGGCCATGATCCACGCCCTGCAGTCACGCGGCGAGTGTGAACTGCTCGGCGTCGCCATCAGCAAGGACAATCCCTGGTCCCCCATCTACACCGATGCCGTCAACACCTTCTACGGCCGCGGCGAAATCCCCATCGGCGTCGTCCGTGATGGTGTCACGCCCAACGACCGCACATTCATCAAGCAGATCTCCAGTCTTCAGCGTGACGGCCGCCCGCTCTATCCGCGCACGCACGGCGAAGGCGGCTACGAAGATGCGGTCCCAATGCTGCGCCGTCTGCTGGCTGCTCAGCCTGATCGTTTCGTCGTGCTGATCATGATCGGCTTCGCCACCAACGTGGCTCGCCTGCTCGATTCACCGGCTGACGATCACAGCCCGCTCGACGGCACATCACTGGTCCGGCGAAAGGTCCGCCAGGTCGTCGCCATGGCTGCCAACTTCAGCAGTCACGTTCAGCAGCATCCCACGCTGGACAACCGCGAATACAACATCCACTGCGATGTGCCCGCAGCGGTTCGTTTCTTCAACCACTGCCCAGCCCCGGTGCTATTCTGCGGTTTTGAGATCGGCGAGGTTTTGCTCTATCCCGCGACCAGTATCGAAAACGACTATAACTTCTGCCCGCATCACCCGGTGGCCGAAGCGTATCGCAGCTACAAACCCATGCCCTACGATCGGCCCTGCTGGGATCCCGCCACCGTGTTGGCCGCAGTGCGTCCGCATGCCGGTTACTTCCAGCTTTCATCGCCCGGCCGCGCTCATGTGGATGAGCAGGGCATCGTCCTGTTTCACCCGCAGACTGACGGCTTGCATCACTACCTCATCCTGCCCGACACACAGCGCGACCGCGTGCTGCATGCGATCCAGTCGCTCTGCGTTCAGCCTCCAGGCGAGGTCCGCAAACCGGTCGTGGTCACCCTGCCTCCGCCTGCCGCGCGGCGGTTATCCCCGCAACGTTGACATTACATCGCCTTTCATGCTTGTACCGGTTCTCATTCACGCACCGCGCCGCCGTGGTGAGTATCATGGTCACTTCGGAACCATCAAGCTGAAAGGAACACGATGAGCACCAACCCCCGACGGTTCCTTGGCTCGGCCGCACTGGGTCTGGCCGCCTGCGCCTCACCCAACCTGGTGGCCGCCCCGCCGCAGCATCCCGACAAGCCCAACGTCCTGCTCATCCTCGCTGACGACATGGCCTTCGGCGACATGGCCCGCATCAACGGCGGCCTCACCCGCACCCCACGACTCGATCAACTCGCTGCACAAAGCGTCTGGCTTAACCACGGTTATTCCGCTTCCGCTGTCTGCGCCCCCGCTCGCGCCGCCATGCTCACCGGCCGCTATCCCCATCGCACCGGCGTCATTGCCCTGAATAAAAAAACCGGCATGACCCGCCTGCGCCTCGATGAAACCACCATCGCCGACCTCTTCTCCGCCGATGGCTACGTCACCGGACTGGTGGGTAAGTGGCACTGCGGCGACGGCCCCGAGCATTTCCCGCTCCGCCGCGGATTCCAGGAGTTCTACGGCTTCACCGAGGACTGCCACATCACCACCTACTACGACTATGAGCTGTTCATCATGGATCAGCTCCAGCACTTCACCGATCAATACATGACCGATCGCTTCACCAATCTGGCCATCGACTTCATCCGCCGCCACCGCGATCAACCCTTCTTCCTGCACCTGGCTCACCACGCCCCGCACCGCCCGCTCAACGCCCCGCAGGAATTGGTCGACTTCTACAAAGCCAAGGGCTTCGACGATAACACGGCCACCATTTACGCCATGGTCGAAGTGATGGATCGCGGCATCGGCCAGGTGCTCGACGAACTGGACACCCTCGGCATCGCCGACAACACCATCGTCATCTTCACCAGCGACAACGGCCCCGACCCCATCCCCGGCCCGCGCTTCAATACCGACCTGCGCGGAACCAAATATACAGTCTACGAGGGCGGCATCCACATTCCCATGATGATCCGCTGGCCCGGACATTTGCAACCGGGTGAAAACGATACGCTCGTCAGCTTCATCGACTTCCTGCCCACACTCGCTGCCGCATGCGGCATCACGCTACCCGATTCGCTCGACGTCAACGGCCGCAATGTGCTCGACGCCCTGGCCAGCGGCACGACTGCACCCGATCCCGTGCGCTTCTGGCAATGGAACCGCGGCATGCCGCACTATTCCCACAACGCCGCCATGCGCGACGGTGATTGGAAGCTGGTCCGCCCCTTTGTCAGCCGCAACGTGGTCACTGAAGAATCGGACCTGCCGCCCATGCTGTTCAACCTGCATGACGATCCCGGCGAAAACAATGACCTGGCCGCCCAGGATCCGCAGCGCGTCGCGGACATGAACGCCGCCCTGACCGCCTGGACGCAATCCATCGAGCGCGACCGCACCCGCCCGATGGCTGTGCCGCAACCATGACCCACACTTACCGGAGCGTTTGAGTATGGCGAATATCCTGGTCATCGGCAGCGCCAACATGGACGTCGTGGCCCCGCTGCACCGGCTGCCTTCACCCGGCGAAACGATCCTGATCGACGACGTGCAACTGGTCCACGGCGGCAAAGGCGCCAACGCCGCCGTCGCCGCCGCCCGACTCGGTGGCGATGTGCGCTTCATCGGCTGCGTGGGCCAGGACGCCTTCGGCAATTCCATCCGCAAAGCACTCACTGCCGAAGGCATCGAATGCGATTACCTGCGCACCGGTTCGCGCGGTACCGGCACGGCGGTGATTCTGCTGGAAAAACAGAGCGCCCAGAACGCCATCATGGTCGGCCCGGGCGCCAATCATCAGATCACGCTGCCGGCCAGCGACGAACTTTTTCAGTGGGCCGACGTGATGATGCTGCAACTGGAAACACCGGTGGATGTCAACGCCGAGGCCGCCCGTCGTGCTCGTTTGGCCGGCGTGCGCGTCATCCTCGATCCGGCCCCCGCCGCCGCCGATCTGCCCGATGAACTGCTGCTGAACTGCGACATCGTTTCGCCCAATGAGACCGAGTTGGCCACGCTCAGCGGCAAACCGGTGAGCTGCCTGGATGAAGCGATCGCCGCGGCCGGCTCGCTGCTGCAGCGCGGCCTGCGCGAACTGGTGGTGAAGATGGGCGACAAAGGCGCCCTGTGGGTGACGAGGCAAGGCCATCAGTTCGTGCCCTCAGTCAAGGTTCAGCCCGTGGACACCACCGCTGCCGGCGATGCCTTCACCGGCGCCCTGGCTGTGGCGCTGGGTGACAACCGCGACATGGTCGAAGCGATTCAATGGGCCCGCCTGGCCGGCGCTCTGGCCTGCACCAAGATGGGCGCACAACCCTCGCTGCCCTCGCGGGCCGAGGTCGAAGCCTTCGCCGCCACACTGACCGATTCTGGGAATTAAATGGAGATACGAGAATGCAACAACTGAGTCCCGGCTCAACAGCCATGACCGTTCGCCAACGCTTCAACGCCGCCCTCAGTGGCAACAGCTTTGACCGTGTGCCCATGATGGATCTGGGCTATTGGCCGGAAACGCTGGATAACTGGTATGAGCAGGGTTTGCCACGTTCCGTCAATGCCCTCAATAGCGACGACCACTTCGGCCTTGATGGCTTCATGCGTTTTTATGTCTGCCCCGAAAAGACTGACGGCACCGGACCCATCGATCGCGGCATGATCAGCCCCGGCGGCTGGAGCGTCGGCCTGCAGCCGTTCTTCGATGAATACATCATCAGCCAGGACCGCGACACCGAACTGGCACAAATACCCGACGGCACACACGTGCGGCGAAGTCGCCACAGCACTGCGCTGCCCGCTACCGAGGGCTACACGCTGACCGACCGGGCCTCCTGGAAGAAGCATTACGCCTGGCGGCTGAACTACGAAAGTCCCGCACGTTCTCCGAAGAATCTGACCGCATTTGAGAAGATGGCCCACGATGCAAACCGCCAGCACCCGCTGATCCTGCCCGGGGGCAGCGTCTACGGCTGGTTGCGCAACTGGCTGGGCTTCGAGCAGATCAGCCTGTTGATCTACGACGACCCGGCCTGGCTCCAGGAGATGCTGGAGACGGTCTGCAACTGCATCGCGGGAACATTGAGTCGGGCTTTGGCTGGTGGCGGCAAGTTCGATGCCTGCCTGATCTGGGAAGACATGGCCTACAACGCCGGGCCGATGATTTCACCCGATGCCTTCAGGAAACTGTTAAGCCCGCAATACAAAAAGATCACCGATGTGTTGCGCCGTGGCGGTGTCGAGCATATCATCGTTGATAGCGATGGTCGCATTGATGATCTGATTCCCCTGTGGCTGGATGCCGGTGTCAACACCATTCTCCCCATCGAGATCGGCACCACCGGGGCTGACCCCGTGGCCCTGCGCAAGCGATTCGGCAGCGACCTGCGCATGATCGGCGGCTTCGACAAGCGCATCCTCTGGAAATCGCGGCAGGCAATCAGTGATGAGATTGACCGCCTGACGCCGCTGGTGATGGAAGGTGGGTTCATCCCCTGCTGCGATCACAAGGTGCCGCCGGAGGTCAATCTGGACGACTATCGCTACTTCCTTGATACGGCTCGCGAGCGCTGGAGCCGTTGATTCGCTGTTCATCTTCAGGAGTTGTATCTGATGAAGCACAGTCCCTGGCTAAGCGCAGCAATGGTGGCGGCAGGCTTGCCTGGAACACAGCAGGTTTTGGGCCAATCCGCACCTGCGCAGCACCCCAACATTCTTTTCATCATGGCGGACGACCAGCCGACCTGGACCTTCGGCGCCATGAACCCGGTCAATACGAATACACCCAACCTCGACCGTCTGGCCGGCCAAGGCGTGTTGATTCGTAACGGCTATGCCACGGCCGGGCTGTGCAGTCCCACACGGGCTTCGGTGCTCACCGGGCGCTACAGCAGCGAGGTCGGCGTCGGCGATCTGGTCGAACGATCGGAGGGTCTGACCGAGGGCATCACCACCTGGCCGCGGGTTCTGCGCGAGGCGGGATATCACACCGCGCTGGTGGGCAAATGGCACCTGGGCATGAAGCTGCCCAAGGACATGCCCACCGCCAACGGCTATGAAGAGTTTGCCGGCTTCCTTGACTATGGACGTGTTTCGCGCGATCCGACCGTTTTGATCGATAATAAGCCTGTCACGTTTAAGGGCCAATACACGTCGGATGTATTGACGGATCTGGCGATTGGTTACCTGGACAAGTTCAAGGATGGGCCGTTCGCCATCTCGCTGCACTACTGGGCGCCGCATCCCAACCACGCACTGCCTGAAGGATTTGTGCTGCCTTACAACGATCGCACCTGGCTGCCGATGATGCAAGAGGATCTGGCTCCGTGGCAGGGCACACCGGTGCAACTGCCGAACCCGGATTTCCCCAACCTGGACAAGCCGCGGGTCGATCGCATGATCCGCGAGTTTTATGCCAGTGTGCACAGCATCGACCGCAACCTGGGCCGGCTGCTGCAGCACCTGGAAGACCTGGGTCTGGCGGATAACACCATCGTGATTTACAGCTCTGATCAGGGCTTCATGGTGGGCCATCACGGCTTGTGGAGTAAGGGTCCGGGTTGGTGGATCACCGCCGACCGCCGCGATCCGAAGGGCATTTTCACCGACATTTTCGAGAATCAGCCCAACCCCGTGCGGCAGAACCTGTTCCAGGACACGATCCATGTGCCGTGCGTGGTGCGCTGGCCGGCGGGCTTGAAAGCGGGCACGCAGACCGATGCTCTGTTCTCACAGATCGACTGGTTCCCCACCATCCTGGCCATGACCGGCACCCAAGCCCCGGCCGATGCCGTGCTGCGCGGGCACAACTACCTGCCCATCATGCAGGGCATGAAGATTGCATGGGACAACACCGCCTTCGCCCAGCACCAGCAGTTGCGCAGCTTCCAGAATGCAGACTGGAAACTGGTGCGTGATTTCGCGGAGATCGGCCGCGATGAGTTGTACAACCTGCAAGTCGATCCGAATGAAACGCACAACTTGATCGGCAGTGATGATCCGCAGGCGAAAGCAGCCTGTGAGCAACTCAACAATCAACTGGTCGAGCGCATGAAGCTGATAGAAGATCCACTTTACCCCTTGGCTGAAAAATTGGCTCCGGGGTCATGACAAGATTTGATATGTCAATGAATCGCCCCTGGAACCTGTTGACCGCGTCAGCGACCGTTGCAGCCGGGATGGCCCTGCCGCATCAGGCCCATGCCCAGGCGCAAGCGCAAACTCCCGCGCAGCGGCGGCCGAACGTGTTGTTTATTGTCGCCGACGATCAGGGACCGTGGACTATCAGCGCCGCGGGCTATCCCAACACCTGGACGCCGCAACTGGATCGGATCGCCCACGAGGGTGTGTTGATGCGGCATGCGTTTTCCGTAGCTGCAGTGTGCAGTCCATCGCGGGCGGCCCTGCTTACCAGCCGGTACTGCACGGAAGTCGGCATCATCAACATCATCAGCAAGGAAGAACCCGGTTTCGGGCCGCAGTTCGCCACCTGGTCGCAGACGTTGCGCGATGCGGGCTATCGCACTGCCATGGTGGGCAAGTGGCACCTGGGGCACGAGCAGGAACAGTTCATGCCGCAAGCCAAGGGCTACGAATACTTTTCCGGCTTCCCCACCGGCGGCAGGACTTCGCGCGATCCGCGCATCCTGATCGACGGTGAATGGAAGGATTTTCCAGGCCAATACACCTCGGACGTGCTGGCGGACCTGGCCATGGGTTACATCGAGCAGTTCCGCGATGAGCCGTTCGCCATCTCGCTGCACTTCTGGGCCCCGCACGCCAACCAGGGTGTGCCCAAGGGCTTCACACTGCCCTACCACGACCGCACCTGGCTGCCGCTGAAGGAAGAGGATCTGGCACCGTGGAAGGATATGGATCTGACCATTCCTGAGCCGGACTTCCCCAACCTCGACCTGCCGCGCGTCGATCGCATGATGCGCGAGTACTACGCATCCGTGCGCAGCAATGATCGCAACGTCGGGCGCGTGCTGGACAAGCTCGACGAACTGGGCCTGGCGGAGAACACCATCGTCATCTACACCTCCGATCACGGCTACATGGTCGGGCATCACGGCCTGTGGCACAAAGGGGCCGGCTGGTGGATCACCTCGGACCGCCGCGATCCCTATGGCAAGTACACCGATCTGATCGAGAACAAGCCGGACCCGGTGCGCAACAACCTGTTTGATTGCTCCATCGAGGTGCCGTGCCTGGTGCGCTGGCCGGCACGGATCAAGGCGGGAACGGAAACCACCGAAACGTTCACGCATCTGGACTGGTTTCCCACGCTGCTGGCGATGTGCGATGTGCCGGCGCCGCAGGACGCAGTGCTGCGCGGGCGCAATTACCTGCCTGTGCTGCTGAACCAGAAGGTCGAATGGGACAACGACATGTTCGCCCAGCACTGGCGGATGCGGGCCTATCGCACGCCGCAGTGGAAGCTGGTGCGCGACTTCGAGGAAGTCGATCGCGATGAGCTTTATCACCTGGCGGACGATCCCCATGAACTGCACAACCTGATCGGATCTGATGATCCGCAGGTCAAAGCGGTGATCGAGCGGTTGAATGTTCGGCTGCTGGAGCGCATGAAGCAGATTGACGACCCGTTGTATAAACTGGCCCAACAGATTCCGCCGGGATAAGGTGCCCCAATGTCTGATCCCAACCAAATCATCGAACAGCGTAAACGTCAACACGAAGCCTTCTGGCGCGGCGAGGGGCCGAGCCTGATCTTTGTGCCGACGGATCAACAGGACATCTACGACCTGAATGATTATCCACATCGCTTCGAGGATCCGGCCGCGATGTGGGAGTCGGAGGTCAACCGCGCCAAGCGCTTCATTGACTGGCCGACCGACGGCATACCGACGGTGCGGCCGAACCTGGGCGTGATCTTCCTGCCCACGCTGGCCGGTCAGGACTTTCAGATTCACGAGGGCCAGATGCCCTGGCCGGGCGAGCCGATCCCACGTGAGCAGATTCTGGCCGCCCGCGATGTCGATGTGGCCGAGCAACTGCTGATGCAGCGGGCCGCTGCGTTCTATGAATTGCACAAACAGAAAGCGCCGCCCGGCATCATCGCCTACGCCCCCGACACACAAGGCGTTTTCGACGTGGGACATCTTCTTTATGGCGACGATCTGTTCGTGGACATGGCTGATCCCGGCGCGTCGGCCCTGGTCGATGAGGTGCTGGAGGTCTGCTGCGATCTGTACATCCGGGCCACGCGCCACGTCAAGCAACTGATGGGCGAAGCGGACTGCACCATGGTCCACGGCCACGGCACGGGGCAGGGTCTGCACTTCCCCCAGGCCGGCGTGCGCTGCTCCGAAGACACGGCGCAACTGGTTTCGCCGCAGATGATCGAGCGCTACATTCTGCCCATGGTGGTCCAATGCAGCGCGCCGTTCGACGGCTGCTTCGTCCACTACTGCGGCAAGCACGAAGCGATGTTCGAGTTGATGTGCAACTCGCCGAGCGTGTGGGCCATCGACCTGGGCAACCCGGAGAGCTACGACCCGGCCTGGCTGCTGGAGCAATGCGCTCGCAGCGACACGGTGCTCTACAGCCGGCTGGCAGCGGAAGAAGGTGAAAACTGGCGCGATTACCTGACACGCCTGGGCAAGCTGGTCAAAAGCACCGGCGCCCGCTGCGTGCTGCGGCCCCGCTTTGTGCTCAAGGACCGCGATGAGGCGGCCGCCATGCAGCAGATGTGGCACGAGTTGACCGCCTGATCCTGCATAGCACGTGTCAATGCCCGCTGTAATGGGTGCCTCGGCCGCGCGTCGGCCGTGCGAAGGACCATGCACTGCCGCTCGCGACAGTGGCACCCGATCACAAGCTATGATGGTTCAGAACTCGCTCTTGCGTGGAACGATTCGAGCCTGTTTGGCCGATTCTGGGAAATTGGGGCCCCTATTGCAACAAAAACGGGACGGCAGCGACTGTTATGATGACAGCCGCGATGTGCGTCGCCCTGTGATCCTGACCATTCTTCGAGGGGCTCGACCATGCCGAAACGTCCCACCAGCGTCACCGTCTTCGCGGTCATCGACATCATCCTGAGCGTGCTGGGCGTGTTGGGCATGGCTTTCTACGTGGTGATGCAGTTGGGCCTGATCCCGCAGATGAACAACGCCCGGAACCCCACCCTGAAGCTGATGGAGGAAAACCCCGCCTACAACCTGTTCATCCAGGTCAGCACCTACGTCGGCTTCGCGGCGACCATCGCCCTGCTCTGCGGCGCCATCGGCATGCTGATGCTGCGCAACTGGGCGCGGCTGACTGTCATCGGCTGGTCGATCTACACCATCGTGCTGACCATCCTGGCCACCGTGCTCAATTACTTTCTGATGCTCAAGCCCATGATTGAAGAAGCGCAGGGCCCGGAGAAGATGGGCCTGCAGATCGGCATTGCCTTCGCCATCGGTTTCAGTCTGATCTACATTGCCTACGCGGGACTGCAGATGTTCATGCTGACCCGGCCCAAGGTGGTTGAAGCATTTGGCGCGCCGCCGGAACAAGACATTTTTGAATCGGCATCGGCAAGGAGCAACAACACGTGAAGATCGTGATCGCTGTCGTCGTGTCCGTGTTGTTGCTGGTGATGCTGGCCATCGGCGCGGCTGCCATCTTCGGGCCCAAAGGCAGCGGCAGCGCCGCCTCGGGTGAAGGCGATGCCGTCCAGCTCCATGCCGTGCAGCGCGGCGAACTGGTCGAAACCGTCACCGCCCCCGGAAAAGTTCAGCCGAAGACGAAGGTCGCCATCAGCGCCAAGGTTTCCTCGCGCATCGTCGAGCTTCCCTATGACGAAGGCGACAGCGTGACCAAGGGTGACCCCGACGCCAATCCGCCCGTGCCCGCCAGCGTGCTGGTGCGGCTCGATGCGTCCGATCTGGAAGCCCAACTGCGATCCGCCCGCGCTCGCCATGACGCGCAGGCCGCGTCCATCGAGGTGGAGAAAGCCCGCATCCAGAGCCAGCGCGCCAACCTCGACGCCCTGGCCGTGACCCTGGCCGACGCCGAGCGCAACCTGAGCAGGCAAAAGGAGTTGCGTACATCCAAGGACGTCAGCCAATCCACCCTCGATCAGGCTCAGATGCGCCGCGACGAGTCAGCCGCCCAGAAAGCCGCCGCCGAAGCTTCGCTGGAAGCCGCCGAGCGCGGGCTGGCGGTGCTGCAATTCAACCTCGAAGCCGCCGAGGCCGAGATCGCCCGGGCGCAGGACGATCTGAGCTACACCGTGATCACCTCGCCCATCGACGGCGTCCTCACCAAGCTCAACGCCGAGGTCGGCGAACTGGTCATCACCGGCACCATGAACAACCCCGGCACCGTCATCCTGGAAGTGGCGGACCTGTCGAAGATGCTCGTAGTCGCTGAACTCGATGAAGCTGACGTGGATCTGGTGCACGAAGGCCAGTCCGTCAACGTGCGTCTGCTCTCGGATCAGGATCGCGTCTATCACGGCACGGTCGAAAAGATCGCGCTCAAAGCCACCGACGGCATGACCCGCTACTTCGAAACTGAAATTCTCCTCGACACCGAAGGCCGACGTCTCTACAGCGGCCTGACCGCTGATGCGGAAATTCACGTCAACGATTTCACCGACGTGCTGATCGTGCCCAGCCAGGCGGTGCTCGGCGTCAAGCTCGACGATCTGCCGGCCGAGATCCGCAAAGACAATCCGCTGGTGGACAAGGACAAAACCATCACCACCGTGGTCTATCGACTGATCGACGGCAAAGCGGTGGTCACCCCCGTGCGCATCGGTGCTTCCAACCTGACCGACACCGTGATCGAAGACGGCCTGGCGGAAGGCGATCGCGTGATTGTCGGCCCCTACAAGGTGCTCGAAAGTCTCAAGCACGACCAGAAGGTGCACGACGAAGACGAGGATAAAGCCAAGGACGAAAAGAAAGACAAGGACCAGAAAAAAGAGGATTCCCCCGAAAAACCCGCGGAAACACCCGCATCCTGAGCCGCTCGCGGCTTCGCGCAACCGACCGATCGGGGACGACCCACGTATGCCGGTCGGTTGCGCGAAGCCGCAAGCGGCAAACAACCGCAAACATCACCACCTGATGCACGCACCCATGCTCATCCGTCTGTCCGGCATCAAGAAGATTTACCAGGTCGGGGTGGAGACCATCCACGCCCTCGACGGTGTTGATCTGTCCATTGGCAGCAACGAATTCGTCGCCATCATGGGGCCGTCCGGCTCCGGTAAATCCACGCTCATGAACATCCTCGGCTGCCTCGATCGCCCGACCCACGGCACCTACGAGCTGGCCGGTGAACAGACCAGCCGCATGGGCGGCGCTGCCCTGGCCCGCGTGCGCAATCAGCGCATCGGGTTCGTCTTTCAATCTTTCGAACTGATGCCGCGCTTCAGTGCCGTGCGCAATGTCGCGTTGCCGCTGACCTACAGCCTCGACGGCTGGAGCAATCGCAAACGCAAGGCTCTCGACGCCCTGGCCCGCGTCAATCTGGCTGATCGCGCAGCTCACCGTCCCAACCAACTGTCCGGCGGGCAGAAGCAGCGCGTCGCCATCGCCCGTGCCCTGATCAACAAGCCCGACATCCTGCTGGCGGACGAACCGACCGGCAACCTCGACAGCCGCACCACCGAGGACATCCTCAAACTGCTCGTGCAGCTTCACCGCGAGGGCCAGACCATCATCATCGTCACCCACGAGCGCGACGTGGCTGCCTGCGCCCAGCGCGTCATTCACATGCATGACGGCCGCATCCACAGCGATTCGCCCGTGGAACATGACCCCGAGGTCGGGCCCGTCGTTGCCACGCAGCGCCAGCGCATCAGTCAGGAGGCCGTCTGATGCCCCTGCTGCGCACACCCTTTTATCTGGCCCGTTTTCTGCTCCAGAGCATCCTGCTGGCGATCGGCCAGATCTGGATGAACAAGACGCGCTCGGTGCTCACCACCACCGGCATCGTCATCGGCGTCGCGGCCGTCACCGCCGTCATCGCCGCCCTCACCGGCCTGCGCGGCAACATCCTCAGCGAGTTCGAAACGCTCGGCACCAACAAGCTCTACATTATTCCCTATCGCCCCGAGACCGGCCGCTTCCAGCACGCTTCCGGCCGCGTCCTGCGCTTCAAGCCTGAACAGTTCGACGGCCTGGTCGAGCATTGTCCCTCCGTGGCCGGCTTCACCTTCTATTGCGATCGCACGGAAAAAGTCACCCGCGGCGATCGCTCCATCGACGGGGCCACCATCAACGGCATCCAACCCGCCTGGCACGAGATCGAAAACCGCACCGTCACCCTGGGCCGGCCTTTCAGTCTGCTCGACGATCAACGGGCCGCGTATGTCTGCCTGATCAATCCCGAGACGCGCGATCAACTGCGCCTGGACCGCGATTGCATCGGGGAATCGATCTACATCGCCAATCGCCGCTTCCTGATCGTCGGCGTGGTGGAGCCGGCCGCCCAGACCTCGCTGTTCATCAATCAGAATGCCGGGGCGGAGGTTTTCATCCCCTTCCGCACGCACTGGAACATCTGGCAGCCGTGGATGATCGCCATCGCGGCCAGCAAATCACCCGACGTCTCCGACGATGCGCGAGCGGAAGTGCGCTTCTTCCTGCGCCAGACGCGCGAGTTGAAGCCCGACGATCCCGACACGTTCCGCATCGAGGTCATCGAGCAGTATCTGCGCCAGTTCGACCGCGTGGCGGCGACGATCACCATGGTGGCCGGCGGCATCGTCGGCGTATCGCTGCTGGTCGGCGGCGTGGGCATCATGAACATCATGCTGGTGTCCGTCTCCGAGCGCACGCGCGAGATCGGTCTGCGCAAAGCGGTGGGAGCGCGGCCGGCGGCGATCCTGTTCCAGTTCCTGGTCGAAGCGATCACCCTCTGCTCGCTGGGCGGATTGCTCGGCATCGCCGGCGGCTGGGGACTGACGCTGATCATGGCTGCTCTGCCGGGGGCGGCATTGGATAAAGCTACCATCCCCCTGTGGGCCATCGCCGTGGCCATCGGTTTCTCCGCACTGGTCGGCGTCTTCTTCGGCATGTTCCCCGCCTTCAAAGCCGCCGGCCTGCACCCCATCGAGGCCCTGCGACATGAATGACAAAAAAAACAATGCGACACGAAGGCA
>CAYYGM010000063.1:0-23273 GCA_964471555.1 uncultured Phycisphaeraceae bacterium | reverse complement strand
AAGCCGAACTTTATCAGCAACGTGAACTTCGCCCTGGCGGTGGGCGTGCTGCCGTATCCGCTGACGTTCCTGTGCACCGACATCATCAGCGAGTTCTACGGGCGCAAGCGGGCCAACTTCGTGGTGCTGGTGGGGCTGCTGTTGAATATCTGGGTGATGTTTGTTTTGTGGGCCGGTGGAGCGCTGCCGGGGTTCGCGGACATAGACCCGGCCACGGGACTGCCGCTGACGGATGCTGCCGGACGGCTGCCCGTGTTCTTCGAGATACGCAAGCTGGCCTTCGGGGCGGTGACAGCGTCGATGATCGCCTATCTGGCTGCCCAGTTCTGCGATGTGTATGTCTTCCATTTCTGGAAGCGGGTCACCCGCGGCAAGCACCTGTGGCTGCGCAACAACGGCTCAACCATGGTCAGCCAGATCGTGGATACCGTGTCGGTGATTCTGATCACGCACTTCTACGCCCACGCCCTGCCGGTCAACCTCGAACATCCGCTCTGGCCGCAGTTGTGGCTGTTCATCGGGACCGGTTACGCCTTCAAGTTCGTGGCTGCCCTGCTGGACACGCCGTTCTTTTACGGGGCGGTCATGCTGCTGAAGGACTATCTGCAGATCGACCCCACCGTGGAGCACAGCGCCGATCTGGAAGAAGTGGTCATGGACTATCGGCCCGAATGAGTCAGCCCGTCATGGATAAGAAAACCCTGCGCCAACAGATGCGCCGACTGCTGGAAGCGATGCCGCTCGAGCGGCGTCGGGACTGCTCGCGGCAGGCGATCGCGCGCTTGCAGCAGTTGCCGCAAGTGGCGGCGGCGAACAGCGTGTTCTGCTTTGTTTCCCATGGAGCGGAGATCGAGACGCACGATTTCATTGGCGTTTTGTTGGCGGCGGGCACGCGCGTGGCCGTGCCGTGGCTGGGAGACGTGAACCAATCGCGCGGGGCTGAGGGGGATTTCATGCGGGCCTGCTTCATCGAATGCTTGGAAGACCTGGTTCCCGGGCGCTTCGGTATCCCCGCCCCCCGCCCCCGGAAAGCAGATCAGATGGACGCCGATTGCAAGCTGGCGGTGTGTCCCGGGTTGGCATTTTCCACCAGCGGGGGCAGGCTGGGACGCGGCGCGGCGTACTACGACCGTTACCTGTCGCAGCACCCCAACACGCTGACCGTCGGGCTGTGCTTTGATTTCCAGATCGTCGAGCAGGTGCCGATGGGCCCGCGCGATGTGCCGATGCGCTACCTGGTGAGCGAGCGGCGGGTGATCGACTGCGGCCAACGGTGATGCCATGCGATTGTTCTGCGCCGTCGAACTTCACCCCACGCCTGCCATGCGCAGCCTGATCGAGCGGCTAAGCGCCCTGGGCGGGTTGTTCAAGTTGGTCAAGCCGGACCCGCTGCACCTGACGCTGCGCTTTTACGGGGAGGTGGATTCAGAGCGGGCCGATGCGTTGGCGGGTCAATTGGACCAAGTGGTAGCTGAGCATCGCTGGTTCAATTTCCGGTTGCGGGGGCTGGGCACGTTTCCCGCATCGGTGGGCCTGGCGAAGTGGCCGCGCGTGATATTCGTGGCGGCGGTGTCGCCTTCACCGATCGAGCCCATGGCGGCAGCGCTGGCGGAGCCGGGCGATCGGCCGTTCGTGGCGCACGTGACGCTGGCGCGGCATCGGCACAAGCGGCGGCCGCATCGGGTGCAGCGCGAGAAGCTGGCCCAACTGCTCAGCGAATACGAGCAAACCGACTTCGGGCTGTTCCCCGTGCGCGAGCTTTGCCTGATTGAGAGTGTGCTGACCAGTGACGGGCCGATCTATACGGTCCGCCATCGCGCGGCGCTGCAGCGTTAGGCGACCTCATCGTTCATGGCGGGCAAGGGCGACCAGGTCTGCGGCTTATCCAGCACGGTCAACTGCGGGGCCTGCGAGGGATCGAGCGAACTCTGCACCTTGCGCAGCCAGACGCGCAGGATCAGTGCGGCAATCAGGGCCACGATGCAGGTGATGGCGAAGGTCGTCGCTGCCACGGTGAACCTCCGCCCGGCCACATCGGTGCTGTCACGTGCGGCGCCTTCGCTGATCCGTGCGGTGTCAGGGCGACCGGCCTGACGATCCAGAGCCAGACGGTAACCCAGCAACGACTGGCCCAGCGATTCAAGCACCGCCATGGCCACGTCCTTGTTGGGGCTCTCGTAGGTCAAGGTGATCTGATTGTTCTTGCGCTGCACGGTCAGGCTGGAGGCCAGATCAGCGCGCAGGGAGCGGGCGTCGCTGAACAGGCGCTGGCCGCGCTGCTCCAGTTTGCTGAGCGTTTCATTGAGCACGGGGTCGTCGGTGACCGACTTATCCACGCTGTCCAGGAACGCTTCGGCGTTCTCCCCTTCGGGCGGCGTGATAGCCAGGGCCATGTTGGCCCGCCACGTCGGCTGCACCGCCTTCTGGGCGATCATGTAACTGAAACCAGTCAGCAGCAGCAGGGCGATCATGGCGGCGATCACCGTGTTGGCAGCCCTGGTCGTGGCCCAGCGATCGATCATCTGCGTTTCGCTGGTTTCGAGGAACTTCTTGACCTCGATCAGCATCTTGCGCTCTTTCTCCAGGCCCAGCTCCCGGGCGTCGGCGGCCCTGGACTGGACGGAGTCACTTTCTGCTGTGGACGCGGACTGCTTGATCTGCGGGGGCTGCTTGGCGTGCTGGCGCAGGCGCTGGACGTACTCGCGCAGCTTGGCCCGCCGGCGGCGATTGATCTCGGCCGCCTGCTTGACGTAACGCTGACGCTGCTCGAGCTGCGCCTTCTGCTGCTCCAGTTCGATCCTCTGCTGTTTGAGTTCGTCACGCTCCCTGGTCAGTTGTTCTTTGCTCTGTTTGAGGGCTTCACGGTAGGCCTGCTGTTTGCGCTCCAGATCACGAGTCTTCTGCTGCAGTTCAGCCGACTGGGAAGCGAGGTCACCGCTTTCAGCCGGTGTACCGGGGGCAGACTCATCGGGCTGTTTGGCCTGCTGCTTCTCCAGGCTCTCCATCAACTGCAGGGCTTCGGCCTCACGCTTTTCGAGCTGGGCGTTTTGGGCTTCGAGCTCCTGCAAGCGCTGATCGAGCTGTGCGGAGCGTTCCTGCAGGGCCTGCTCGCGCTGCTTGAGCGATTCGCCTTCCTCCAGCACGGACAGCTCACGCTGATCCAGATGCTCTGAGCGTTCCTTGAAAGCAGCTTCCTGCTTGCTCAGCTCGTTCTTCTGGCCTTCGAGACGCTGCTGTAGCTGCTCGACCTCACCGGCCAGTTGATCGAGCTGACTCTGCCGCTGATCCAACTGCTGGGCGCGGTCCTTGAGAGCCGCTTCCTGATCGTTCAGAGCTTTCTGCCGCTGCTCGATGTCCTGGCGCGATTTGGCCAGTTCGCCGGAGCGCTGCTCGCTCTGGTTCTTCTGCTGGTCCAGTTGACTGCGAAGCTGTTCCAGCTCCTGGCGCTGGGTGTCGAGCTGTTTGACCTGGTTGCGCAACTGCTCCTGATGCTGGGCAAGCTGCTGATTTTCCTGCTGGGCGGCCGCCAGGGCTTTGTCCAGCTCACCGCTGCGGGCAGCATCATGGGCCAACTGGCGGCGAACGCGCTCCAGGTGTTCCTGCTGACTCTTGTAGGCTTCTTCCCGCAGGCGCAGATCGGCCTTGTCGGTGTCCAGCACTTCGCGCTCGGCTGCCAACTCAGCCTGCAGCCGCTCAGCTTCCTGCCGGGCGGCGTTGGACTGGTTGAAGTTCTCCTCCGCCGCGACCCGTTTGCTCTCAGCTTCCTTCAGTTCAGACCCCAGGCGCTGCCGCTGCTCAGCCAATTCAGCCTCAGCGGCTTCCAACACCTGGCGGCGCTCGCTCAATTCCTGCTGCTGTTTTTCAATCGCCTGCCGCTGCTGCGCAAGTTGGTCAGCCTGTTCCTGGGCCTGCTTGAGGCGGGTTTCAAGCTCAGCTTCCTTGCTGCGATGCTCAGCCCAGCGGGCGTCCAGACGCTGCGACTCGCTGGTCAACTGCTTGCGCGTCTGGGCGATCGTGTCCTGCTCTTTGGCCACCGCAGCGAGTTTGGCGTCCAGTTCCTTGCACTGCTGCTCGAACTGCGACTTCTGGTCGGTCAGCTCCTTGCGCTGCTGGTTCAAGGCAGCGTGGTCCGCTTCCAACTGCTGTTTCTGTTCATCAAGCTGCTGCTGGGTCTGTTCGAGACTGCGGCGGCTCTCATCCAACTCGTTGCTGCGCTGCTGAAGCTGGTCTGCCAGGGCCTCCAGCTCGCTTTCGCGACTGGACAATTGCTCGCCCTGCAGGCGCATCTGCTCGACGTGCTGATCCGACTCCTGCTGATAGGTCTTCAGTTGCTCGAGGCGCTGCTCCAGCTCGCTGACCAGGTTTAGAACCTGGCTGCTGTCCGGCGCCTTGGGCGGGGCAGGAGGCGTCTTTTTTCCCATAGTCATCGCGGCAGCCTCAAAATACGACGCAGCTTCATCCGTCTTATCGACCTGTTGGCTGCCCCATTTAACCGCAGGACTGTAAAATCAGGTCCATCAGTCACAGCCCGAACAACCCGAACGCCTCGGCCGATAACGCCCTGTGGCGACTGCAGGCGGTCAGCTTTGGTTATCAAGGCGACCGACAGGTGGTCCGCGACATCTCCGCTGAGCTGGCGGCCGGCCGGGTCACCGCGGTGATCGGACCCAACGCGGCAGGCAAGACCACGCTGGTGAAGCTGTTGCTGGGTGAACTGCGACCGCAGTCAGGACATGTGCTGCTGGATGGCAAGGACGTGGCAGCTATGAGCGAGCCGGCCCGGGCCCGACGCATCGCCTACATCCCGCAGCGCGGCGGCGTGCAGTTCGCCTTCACCGTGCAGCAGGTCGTGGCAATGGGACGGTTCGTCTTCGGCGATCAGCAGGGCGTAGCCGAAGCGATCGAACGATGCGATCTGAGCAGCGTGGCGAATCAGCCGTTCGCACAGCTTTCAGGCGGTCAACAACAGCGCGTGCTGGTGGCTCGGGCCATGGCTCAGTTGCAGGGGACGACTGATAGTCAGGGCTTCCGGGGGCTGCTGGCTGACGAGCCGACCAGTGGGATGGATCTGCGTCATCAGTTGCGAATGATGAAGTTGCTGCGTGAGATGGCAGCCGAGGGCGTGGCCGTGCTGGTGGTGCTGCACGACCTGAACCTGGCTGCGCGCTATGCTGATGATGTGTGGCTGATGCACGAAGGGCGGCTGGTCAGTGCCGGTCCGTGGTCAGCGGTGCTGGAGCCGGGGATTCTGGAGCCGGTGTACGGGGTGGGCCTGAAGGTGGTCGGTCACAGCCGCGAGGGTCGGCCGGTGCTGGCGATGGAGCAGGAGGTTACAATGACCACAGCTTCAGGAGCCGCGCCATGATGAACCTGATCAGCCTGCTGGCGGTGGACGACATCTGGGGGGAAGTGATCGCGGTGAGCATCGGCGTGATCATCATGGTCGGTTCGGCCCTGGGTAAAGCTCTGAAAAAAAAGGACGAAAGCAACGCGGCCGGCCGCGCAGCCAAGCCGGCGCAGCGGGCGGACCTGGATGACTTGGCCGCCAAGCGCCGCGCCGAGTTGATGGCCGAGGCCCAGCGCCGTCGTCTGCACCGTCGGCAGCAGGGCCGGCCTACCCCGCCGGTGCAGCAGCAGACCCAGACGACGCAGCGTCCGCTGACCATGGCGGATCGTCTGCGCCAGGCAAGACAGCAGGCCATGGAGCAGGCGTCCGCCCACGCTCAACAGCGCCGTCAGCAGCTTGAAGCTCATCGCCTGATGCAGCAGCGGCCCCGTCATCAGCCGACCGCGCCGCACCGTCCTCAGCAAACGCCGCAGCAGCAGCGTCCGCCCGCTCGCCCCGCAGCAGTTCGACCCCCGCAGCGGCATCCACAACCTCGTCCGCAGCCCGAGCCGAGCCACGCCGAGCCCGCGGCCGCTCACTATGAGAAAGAGCACGAACAAGTGCATCGTCTGGTGCGCGACAACAAAGCGCGGCCGCTCGAAGTGCAGCGGGCCATGCTCGATCATCATTCGTTGCGACAGGCCATCATCTGGAAAGAAATCCTCGATAAGCCCCTTGCTTTGCGCGACCTCGAACCATGAACGAGGCCCTCGACCGCATCTCGATCGTCACCGGCGATATCACGAATCCTCCTCGCACCCGCACCGGCGAGCAGGCGTGGGAAGTGGATGCCATCGTGAATGCGGCCAACGAGTCACTGCTGGGCGGCGGTGGCGTCGACGGTGCCATCCATCGCGCAGCCGGCCCGCGCCTGCTGGCCCACAACGCCAAACTCGGCGGTTGCCACACCGGTCTGGCCAAGATCACACCCGCCTTCGACCTGGAAGCCCGCGGTATCCGTCACATCATCCATACGGTCGGACCCGTGTGGCATGCCACAGACGATGAGGCGGACGCCAAACTCGGTGAAGTGCGCGAGGACGTGCTGTTGGCCTCCTGCTACACGCGCAGCCTGGAACTGGCAGCCGAGCACAACTGCCAGTGCGTGGCATTTCCCGCGATCTCCACCGGCGTCTACGGTTTCCCCAAGCAACGGGCCGCCAGAATCGCCGTCAGCCACGTGCTGGGTTTCCTGACCGCACACGATCGCCCGCAGCGTGTCGTGTTCTGCTGTTTCAGCGATGCGGATGCCGGAATCTATTGCCAGGTCATCGAGACACGCGATCAGTGGCTGCTCAATCGAAAGCGCATCGGATGACACAGACGATCCCCCAGCAGTTGGCCCAACTGCGTCAGCGCCTGCTGGAAGGTGAGGCTGAGCGAGTGCGCCAGTCTCTGGAAACGCTGGCAGCCGATCACGCCGACGCGGCAGTGCTGCAACTGCTGGGCGAGTGTTATCTGGCGCTGAACCTGCCGCAGCGCGCCATCCTGCCGCTGGCCGCCGCCACGGGTTTGTCCGACGACACCGCACCGGCCGCACTGTTGGCCAGAGCGCTTCTGGAAGTGGGCCGATCGGATGAAGCCTTGCTGGCCGCTCAGCGCATTCTCCGTCGCCAGCCGCGCAACCGCGAGGCCCTGCGCATCATGCAGCAATTGCCACGCGAGTGATGTAACACACAACCCGATTCTGCATCGCTTCAACGGTGCGTTTTCCCCATTGATGCTGTTATTACTTTTTTAGAAAACTAATAATAGCGCCGGGGGGGGGCGCGAGCCGTTGGGCAAGCAGGGTGGGACGCGCTGACGAGGTTTAGGCAGGCTGCAGCGGGCGTTGGAGAATCGGCGTCGAGAGCCGGGCGTCAGGGTGTGGTTGTGATGCGGTAGCGATCAAAGGTCAGGTCGGCGAACCAGCCTTCTTCGTTGCCATTCCAGAAGCAGCCGAGCGTGCCGTCGTCGAGCTGGCACATGTCGGTGTAGCTGCCGGGGCCTTCGTTGAGCTGGTAGAGCTGCGTCCAGTTGCGGGCGTTGTCGCGACTGACCCACAGCATCAGATCGCGTCGGGCGGATTTGTCCATGCGCTCCGTGGCGGCGTGTGACGGAGCCAGGAACAGCAGGATGTCGCCGCCATCGTCGGGCAGGGTGATGCTCAACACGCTGGCTTCGCACACCGGCTCGGGCAGTTGCTCCTGAAGTTGCATCAGGTCCCAATGCTCACCGCCGTCGTGACTGATGGCTTCGCAGCGTTTGCCGGTAGCCAGATTGTTGCGGCTGGTCATGTAGAGATCGCCATTGCTCATCTCGGTGACCATGCACTCACCGCCGTCGTCAGCCAGTTTCGGCTCCTTCGAGCAGGTGGCATTACTCATGTGCCAGTTCTGGCCGTGATCGTCGCTGATGATCATGAAACTCTTGCTGCCGGCCGGGTTATCCTCGACGGCGGACTGAGCACCGTATGCGGTGACCAACAGACGCCCACGATGCGGGGTCTGGGATAGTTGGATGCCGTGACCGGGGCCGGTGGCGAAAAAGCCGCGGTGCTCGGGGCGTTTGAGCGTGTCGGACATCTTGATCGGCGGCGACCATTTCTTGCCGGTGTCCAGGGAGTGGGTCAGCCAGATGGTGTCGTTGTTGATGCAGAAGAACAGCCAGATGGTGCCGGTGTCGCGGTCGAGCACGGGCGCGATGTTGCCCACAGTCTGGCCGCCGATGGCGCAGACGATCTGCAGATCGGACCAGGTCTGGCCGCGATCGCTACTGGCCCTGAGCACGAGGTGAATCTCGGCATCGTCCTGGCGGGAGCCGATGCGTCCCTCCGCGAAGGCCAGCAGTGTGCCATCGTTGGCGGCGATCAGGGCGGGCACCATGAAATGCTGGTAAATGCCTTCACCGGACTTGAACACGGTGACGCGGTGTTCCAGCTTGACCGAGAGGTCGGGGGCCGCAGCTAAAACAGGTGCGCAAAACCAGGCATCAGTTAGAACAGTTAGCAGCAGGATAGCTGCAAGGTGGATGGTGCGATGTTTCGACATTGATTGTTTCCCCATGTTGGACGTGCCCCGGGCCAGTTTATCAGCAATCACAGGCTGGTTCATGCCCCTGCGCTCAGCGAGCGGCGAATGATCGGGCGCGGACAGATGATCTGCTGGTTGGACGAGCCGGTGTCGCCCTTAAGGCGGCGACGAATCAGGGACACGGCATGACTGACCAGGGCCTGCCAGGGGATGGCGATGGTGGCGATGCCCAGTTGCTCAGCCACGGGCGCATTGTCGAAGCCCACCAGCGGCGGTGGTGTGAGTTGATGATCCTCGCACCAGGTCAGCACGGCCTGGGCCAGTCGATCGTTGCAGCAGAACAGGCCGTGTTGGGCAGCCTTGACGGCAGCCTCGGCCGCGCGGTAGCCGTCCTCGAAGTACCAGCCGTCGGCGTAGATCACCTGGGCCTTGAGTAGCGAACGAAAGCCCTCGACGCGCAGGCGATTGCGCGAGTCCGGCTCCGGCCCGGCCAGGATGGCGAATCGCCTTCGCGGCGTGCGGCGCTTGGTGCTGCGTCTGCCCTGAAGCAATTCCGCGGCGCAGACACCGCCGGAGAAATCGTCCAGCGATACGCTGTCGATATGCAGCGAACTCATGCCGAATGGGGCGCGGTTGTTCATCAGCAGCCCCAGGCGATGCTGTTGAATGCAACGGGCCAAAGCGTGCGTCGGTTCCCACATCACCGGCAAACGATCCGGGTGCAGGCTGCAGCGCTGGCCGTCCCAGCGCGTTTCGTGATGGATGTTTTCACTGTTAAGTGCGGCAGCCAGCATCTGCAGCAGTCGCCAGCCGAAGCTGTCGCGGCGCTTGGCCCGGGGATGAAAGATCAGATCGACACCGGTGAGCGTGGGGGGGCCGCCGGGCACGAAGGCGCCGGACTTTTCACGGATCACCAGGTGCCCTTCGTCGGCCAGGTTGCGCAGCAGGCGATGGGCGGTCTGGTAGCTGATGCCGAACTGCCGCGACACGGCCCGAGCGGAGAGAAAACGATCGCCCGGCCGATGAAAACCGCTGTGCAGGCGGTCCAGCAGCCTTTCGCGGACCTGCAGGGTCAGGGCGGCGGTGGGACGGGCCATGGAATAATCATATCAGATTTTAAAAAGACTGTCCCGCAATAGCGGCCCCCATCTCTATAAACTGTTGGCATGTCCACCACGGGTCGAAACAACCGGGCGTTGGCGGGAAAGTCGCTGGTCGTCGTCGGCGGCACCAGTGGGATCGGCCTGGCCGCGGCGCAAGCCATGGTCGAAGCCGGGGCGAATGTCCTGGTCGTCGGCTTGCGGCAGGAAGATGGCGACGATGCGGCCGGGCAATTGGGCGACCAATCGCTCACCCTGACCGCCGACGCCACCGACCCCGCCACCGCGCCGCGGGCGATCGACATGGCGGTTGAGCGCTTCGGTGCGCTGGACGGTCTGTACCACGTGGCCGGCGGCAGTGCGCGATCCAAGGGCGATGGTCCGCTGGATGAGTTGACCGATGCCGGCTGGGAATATGCCCTCAAGCTCAACCTGACTTCCATCATGTATTCCAATCGCGCGGCCGTGCGCTGGTTCCTGCAACACAAGCGCGGCGGCAGCGTGCTCAACCTCGCCAGCGTGCTGGGCTACGACCCTTCACCGCAGTACTTCGCCACGGTCGGTTATGCAGCAGCCAAGGCGGCCATCATCGGATTGACGCGCTCCTGTGCCGCTCTTTATGCGACGGCTGACATTCGTTTCAACGTGCTGGCCCCGGGCCTGGTGGCGACGCCGATGTCAAAGCGGGCCCAGGGCAATGACACGATCATGCATTACGTGCACAGCAAGCAGCCGCTGGACGGCGGACGCATCGGGCGGCCGGATGATCTGGCGGCCGCGGCTGTGTATTTCCTCAGCGATCAGTCGGCGTTTGTCACCGGCCAGGTCCTGGCGGTTGACGGCGGCTGGTCCGTGGCCGACGGCCAATACGAACACCTTGAACCCGGAGAATCCAACGTATGAGTGCTGCTACCGAGTATTACGACAAGACCATGAAGTTACTTGAGGCCGTGCGCAAAGATGAATTGCCCGCGGTCGAGAAGGCGGCCGCCCTGTGTGCCGAGAAGATCGCGGCCGGCGGGCTGGTGTTCATGTTCGGCTCAGGCCACTCGCGCATGATGTGCGAAGAGATGACCCCGCGCCAGGGCTGCTACCCCGGCTTCGTGGCTATGGTCGAACTGGCCACCAGCAATCACTCGGCCATCATCGGCAACAACGGCCTGCGCACTGCGCTGTACCTGGAAAAGTACGAGGGCTACGCCGAGCAACTGCTCTCCAGCTTCAAGTTCGGGCCCAACGACGTGCTCATCGTCGTCTCCACCAGTGGCATTCGACCCTTGATCGTCGAGCTGGCCATGGGCGCCAAGGCCCGCAACATGCCCGTCATCGGTCTGGTTTCCGTCGCACACTGCACCAACTCCAAGTCCGGTCACAGCTCCGGCAAGAAGCTGATCGACATCGCGGACATCATCCTGGACAACCACTGCCCGCCCGGCGACTGCATCCTCCCGCTGGAAGGCCTGGAGTGGATGACCGGGCCGACCTCGACCAGCACCGGGGCCATGCTCGTGAACATGCTGCGTTGCCAGACCGCTGCCGAACTGCTCAAGCGCGGCGTCAAGCCCGAGCTGCTGCCCAGTCACCAGTTCGTCGGCAACACCAGTGCCGAGGAGCAGCTCGAGCGATTCTACGAAGCGTATCGCCGCAGTCTCGCGCACCTGTATCAGTGAGGTGGTCCTGCCATGGATACCGCCATCGGCATCGATGCCGGCTGCACCAACGTCAAAGTGGTCGCGGTCGATGCGCGCGGGGCGGTCCTCGCGGATGTGCAGATTCCTTCGCACAGCGATGGCTCGCACTCAGCCTCGGTCAAGGCGGCCTTGACGCAGTTGTTGGATAAGCTCGATCATCGCCCGACCACGTTAGGCATCGCGGCCCCGGGTCTGCCATCGTCCGATGCGCGGCGAATCATTTCCCTGCCCGGGCGCGATACCGATGTGGAAGGATTGGACTGGACCGAGTTTCTCGATTGGCCCACGCCGGTACCGGTGCTCAACGATGCCCAGGCGGCGCTGGTGGCTGAAGCATGGTGTGGCGCGGCGGCTGGTTGCGACAACGTGGTGCTGCTGACGCTGGGCACGGGCGTCGGCGGAGCGATGATCGTGGACGGGCGACTGCTGCGCGGACACCTGGGACGCGCAGGCCACCTCGGCCATATCAGCCAGGACATCCACGGCCCGCTCGGCATTCTCAACATCCCCGGCCCGCTGGAAGATCAACTGGGCGAATCAACCGTGAAACGCCGCACCAACGGCCGCTTCAACTCCAACCGTGATCTGCTGGAAGCTGCTCAGGCCGGTGATGCGGAAGCACAACAGTTCTGGCAGCACATGATCCGTTCGCTGGCGGTCGGCATCGCTTCGTTGATCAACGTGGCGGACCCGCAGGTGGTGGTGATCGGCGGCGGCGTGGCGGCGTCGGGCGATGCACTGTTCGGCCCGGTGCGGCAATTGCTGTCGCAGTTCGAATGGCGGCCGACCGGCGGCGACGGCGTGCCCATCGTGCCCGCGGCTCTCGGCCGTTTCGCCGGCGCCATCGGTGCGGCCCGCTTTGCCGTGCAGTGGAACCGGGAGGCGGCGCAGCATGGCTAAGCGCGAGGTGACACTGATCGCCGATGTGGATGTCGTCGTCATCGGCGCGGGCAGTGCCGGCTGCTGTGCGGCCATCGCGGCGCGACAGGGCGGCAGGCATTCGGTGCTGCTGATCGATCGGCTCGGTTTTGCCGGCGGCACATCCACGGCGGTGCTCGATACGTTTTATGGTTTCTACACGCCCGGCAACTCGCCGCGCAAGGTCGTCGGCGGTATCCCCGATCAAGTGGTCGATGCGCTGCACGGGCACGAGGCGATGTTCCTGCGCCCCAACACCTACGGCGCAGGCACCGGTATCACGTACGATCCGGAACGGCTCAAACTGGTGTGGGACCAGTTGCTGAATCAGGCTGGCGTTGAGTTGCTGCTGCACACGGTGTTGATGGACGTGCAGACCGATGCCGGCGGCGCCATCACCGGGTTGACCGTGCTCTGCCGTGATGGATTGCATCAGGTTAAAGCGAAGCGTTTCATCGACTGTTCCGGTGACGCGGAATTGTGTCATCTGGCTGAGGTGCCCTACGAAAAAGCGGGCGACATCGATCCCGCCCAGACGATGACCACCACGTTTCGCATGTGCGGCGTCGATCTGGATCGCTACGAAAAAGCCGGCGGCAAGAAGATGCTGGCGGTCAAGATGGAGGAAGCGATCGCCAGTGGGCGTTATAACCTGCCGCGCAAAGCCGGCAGCGCCCACGCCATGGTGCAGTTCGGCTGCGTGGCCACCGTGGCGGTGCGCGTGGCGGACCTGGACGGCACCGATTCGCGGCAGTTGACCAAAGCTGAGCAGATCGGCCGCGAGCAGGCGTTCATCTACGGCGATTTCTTCCGCAGTGAAATCCCCGGCTACGAGCAGGCCGGCATCATCGGCTTATCCACGCAGATCGGCGTGCGCGAGACGCGCCGAGTTTACGGCGAATACCGGCTGACCCGCGAGGACTGCATGAGCGTCGCCCGCTTCGATGATCGTGTGCTGCTGTGCGGCGCGCCCATCGAAGATCACCGTGCATCATCCGGTGGCCAGGAGGAAACCGCATGGGCCTACGTGCCGGGCGGCGAGGCCTACGATGTACCTTACCGCACGCTGGTGCCCAAGGGCCGTGATGAATTGTGGGTGGCAGGGCGCTGCTTCAGCGCTACGCACGATGCCCACGCATCCTGCCGCTCGATGGGACAGACCATGTCGATGGGCCAGGCAGTGGGTCTGGCTGCCGCGATGTCGCTGGAAAGCGATTGCGGGGCGCGGGATGTTGATGTGGTCCGGTTGCAGGATCAACTGCGGCAACTGGGTGCGGTGCTCGAGACGCCGAAGCAGACGGCCGACACCTCGCGCGACGGCTGGGGGAAGCTGCAATGACCGATCACGTGCGGACCGTGTTGGGTGATATCGCTGCCACTGAGCTTGGCGCTTGCGGGGCGCACGAACACGTGATCATTCGCAGCGATCACGTGGCGGCCCTTGACCCGGAGCTGCGCCTCGATGAGACGGAACCGGCCGAACGCGAACTGCGCCTGTTTCATGCGGCCGGCGGACGAGCCATGATCGACACCATGCCCGGGATCTGCGGGCGCGATGCCGAGGCGCTGGCCCAGGTCTCGCGCCGCAGCAAGGTCCACCTGGTCTGCTCCACCGGCCTGCACCTGGCCCGCTACTATCCAACCGACGCGCCCGTGCTCAGCTATTCCGTGGAACAATTGGCGGACTGGTTCGTCAGCGAGGTCGAACAGAAAACCGTGGAATCATCAGCCAAACAGCCCGTTCGGGCCGGGATCATCAAGGTGGCCGGTGGCGAAAAGCTCAGCGAACTGCAACGCCGGGCCTTCACCGCGGCCGCCATCGCTCAGCAGCGCACGGGTTGTCCCATCATCACCCACACCGAGCGCGGGGCTGCGGCGATGGACCAGGTCGAACTGCTGCGCTCTTGCGGCGCACGGCTCGATTGCGTCACGCTCTCCCACGTCGATCGCAACACCGATCCCGAATACCACGCAGCGATTCTCGACACCGGTGTGTGCATGGAATACGACGGAGCATTCCGCTGGAAACCGGCCGAGGGCAATCCCACGGTTAACCTGCTGCGCAAGCTGCTGCCGCGCTATCCGAAGCAGTTGATGGTGGGCATGGACGCGGCAAGGCGGCGCTACTGGCAGAGCTATGGCGGCGGCCCGGGCATGGCGTGGCTGATGCGGCAACTTCCGCAGATGTTGCGTGAAGCAGGGCTGGATGATCAGGCAATCAAGCGGATTTACGTGGATAACCCCGCGTCTGCGTTCTCTTTCTTTGATACTGACAGTAAGGAAACACGATGAAAGACTGTCCCCTGCGCACCAGCGTCATCGGAAGTTATCCCCTGCCGGGCTGGCTGGAGTTTGCGGCTGCCAACCTGGACCGCTTCGGGCCCGACGACATCGAAGAGATGCAGCACGATGCGGTGATCGCCGCGGTTCACGATCAGATCGAAGCGGGGCTGGACGTGATCACCGACGGCGAACAGACACGGCTGGATTTCAACCTGTCCTTTTACGGCCATCTGCAGGGCATTGAACTGGAATCGGAGCCGCCGCGGCGCTGGGGTCCGCCGGCCCACGATCAGCGCGGCAAGCACGCCATCACGGGACCGCTGACCGCGCCGCGCGGCCTGGGTGTGGTGGGTGAATTTCAACGCTTGCAGCGGGTGGCCGAAGCACTGAAGCCGGCCACGGGGGGCGTGACGCTGAAGGCTTCCGTGCCGGGGCCGTACACCTTGTCGGGACGATTGCTGCCCAACCAGCAGTATCCGGATCGTTATGCGATCACCGAGGCGTTGCTGCCGATCGTGCGTGATGAGATCGAGCAACTGGTGGCGGCCGGTTGCAAGGAGATCTGCGTGGATGAGCCTTCGATGAGCTGTTATGCGCACAAGGAAGACCCGCAGCGTTTCGTGGAGATTTTCAATCGCACGGTGGAGCCGGCGGTAGGGCGTACACGGCTGTGCATGCACCTGTGTTTCGGCAACTACAAGGGACGCAGCGTGGGGTGCAAGCGGCCGGAGGTGATGTTCCCGGCTTTTCTGCAGATGAAGGTCGATGAGATGCACCTGGAGATGACGACGCTGAACTTCGTGCCGTTGCACCTGATCGAGCAGGTGGCCAAGGCGGGCATCGACGCGGCGGTGGGGGTGATCGACGTCAAGAGCTACTACATCGAATCGCCGCAGGACATTGCCGATCGCATCGAGGCTTGCTTGAAATATGTGTCACCGGATCGATTGGTGTTGGCGCCGGATTGCGGACTGTCGCAGACGGCACGCTGGGCAGCGCGGCGGAAGCTGGCTTCCATGGTGCAAGGTGCGAACATTGTGCGAAAACGCCTGGGAATCAGCTCATGATCGCTGCGATGCTCAAAGATCAGGCACTCCTGAACGACATCGCCGCGGCCATGCCGGGGGGCGGGCTGTGCGTGTGGTGGCTGGGGCAGAGCGGTTATGTCATCAAGTCGCCCGACGGGTTGCTGGTGCTGGATCCGTATCTTTCCGATTCGCTGACGCACAAGTATGCCGACACCGACAAGCCGCACGTGCGAATGACGGAGCTGTGCCTCGATCCCGGCACGCTGCGCAGCGTGGATGTGATCACTTCCAGCCACAATCACACCGATCACCTCGATGCTGAAACGCTGATCCCGCTGTTGGCAGCCAACCCGGAGGCAGCATTTGTCATTCCGGAAGCCAATCGTGAATTTGTGGCCCATCGCCTGGGCTGCGATGCGGACAAACCGCTGGGGCTCAATGACGGCCAGTCGCTGAAGGTGGCGGGCATGACGATTCACGCGGTGCCCGCTGCCCATGATGAATTGGACACCGACGAGCAGGGCCGGCATCGCTACCTGGGCTATGTCGTGCAGACCAGCGGCGGCACGATCTATCACAGCGGCGACACGTTGATGTTCGACGGCCTGGTCGATCGGCTGAAGCGATTCGATATCGACCTGGCCCTGCTGCCGATCAACGGCAAGCGGCCGGAGCGTCGGGTGGCGAGCAACCTGTTCGGGGATGAGGCAGCCAGACTGGCGCATGACATCGACGCCCGGCTGGTGTTGCCGTGCCACTACGACATGTTCACCTTCAACACCGAGCCGCCGGACCTGTTTGTGGAGACATGCCGGCAGTTGGGCCAGGCCCACCGAGTGCTCGCCTGCGGTGAGCGTCTGCATCTGCCTCACAAGTAGCCACAATGGCTGCGTTCAGGAGGTGATTCCGCAACCTTTTTGCAAAGCGTGTGCACTGATCAGTTGGCATTTCGATTTTCAAAAACAATCCGTTAGAATCTGGATTGCTTGTGTCGTGTTTCATTGACATCGTACACCCCTGTTCAAGATGGGCACTACATGATGAGTATGGTTGAACAGCTTCGGCTCGGGGGCCGCCTGTTGGCGGTGGCGGTGACTGGGATGGTGTTGCTTCAATCGGTAGGCGCTGCCCCGGCGGCGGCTGATGATCTGACACCATTGAAGTACAACAACCCCGGGCTGGTGGTGGATCTGCATGTCGGGCTGTGGACTTATCCGATACCTTATGATTTCGACGGTGACGGTGACAACGATCTGCTGATCGCCTGCCCGGACAAGCCGACGCATTCGGTGCTGTTTTTCGAGAACACCGAGGGCAACGTGCTCAAGCCGGTATTCAAGGCTCCGGTGAAGCTGGGGCCCTCCATGTCTGACATCACGCCCTCGTACACCCCGGATGGCTTGCGACTGCTCAGCCGCAATAAGGAAATCCTCGATATCAAAAAGGGTGGCTTCGAGAAGACCAAGACCATCTATCCCACCGCTGAAATCCTCGTTCCGCGCGAGAAGTACACTGTGCGTGAAAACCAGTGGAGCTACGTGGACTATGACGGCGACGGCGACCTGGACATCATCGCCGGCGTCGCGGACTGGGAAGACTACGGCATGCAATGGTCAGGCGCCGGGTGGGCCCATGCCTACGGCGACAACGGCGTATGGACGTTAGGTCCGCTGCACGGGTACGTTTATCTGATTCGCAACACGGGCACACAGGATGACCCGAAGTACGCCGACCCGGTGAAGGTCGAAGCGGGCGACGGTGTGGTCGATGTGTACGGCCGACCTTCGCCCAACTTCGTGGACTTCGACGGTGACGGTGACCTGGACCTGTTGTGCGGCGAGTTCCTCGACGGCTTCACCTATTTCAAAAACATCGGCACGCGCACGGAGCCGAAGTACGCAGCCGGGCGCAGGCTGTACCACGAGGGTGAAGAGCTTGCCATGGACCTGGAGATGATCGTCCCGGTGGCTTACGACTGGGACAAGGACGGCGACTACGACCTGATCGTGGGCGACGAGGACGGCCGGGTGGCCCTGCTGGAGAATACGGGTAAGTTCGATGAAAACGGCACACCCGATTTCAATCGCCCGTACTACTTCCAGCAGGAAGCGGATGAGGTTTACTTCGGTGCGCTGACGACGCCGGTGGGCGTGGACTGGGATGGTGATGGCGATCAGGACATCATTGCCGGCAACTCGGCGGGCTACATCGCATTCATCGAAAACCTCGACGGCGGTGATCCGCCCAAGTGGGCCCGGCCGGTGCGGCTGAAAGCCGACCTGCTGCCGATTCGCATCATGGCGGGTTACAACGGCGATTGCCAGGGGCCGTCGGAAGTCAAGTGGGGTTACACCACGCTCTCGGTGGCGGACTGGGATAACGACAAGTTGCCGGACCTGGTGGTCAACTCGGTCTGGGGCAAGGTGGTGTGGTACGAAAACGTCGGCCAGCGCACGAATCCATTACTGACAGCGACGCGACCGATTGAAGTGGAGTGGCCGGGTCAGGCGCCCAAGGAGCCGACCTACTGGTGGACGCCGCAGGGCCGCGAGTTGGCCACGCAATGGCGCACAACGCCGGTGGTGATCGACTGGGATGGTGACGGCTTGCAGGATCTGGTGATGATCGATCCCGAAGGTTACCTGGCCTACTACCATCGCACGCTGGAGAACGGCGTATTGCGTCTGCAACCGCCGCAGCGCATCTTCAAGGCGGATGGGCCGTCGGTGTTCGACACCAAGCACGTAGCGCAATCCGACGAGCCGGGCTTGCTGCAGTTGAACAACGGCGTCTCCGGCCGCGCGGGACGCAGAAAGCTGACGTTGACCGACTGGGACGGCGACGGCAACCTGGACCTGCTGGTCAACAGCGTGAGCATCAACTGGATGAAGGGCCGCCCCGGTGAGAACGGCGAATACATCTTCAAAGAGATGGGCCCGCTGTCCGATCAGGTGCTGGCTGGTCACACCACCAGTCCGACCACGGTGGACTGGGATCACAACGGCATCCCCGACCTGCTCATGGGAGCGGAGGATGGGCGCTTCTACTACCTGAAGAACCCGCGGGCGAGCCAGTGAGCGGCAGCAGCGTGTCGAGGTTGACGTTGCCTTGCCAGCGCTGCTTCCAGTTGCCGGTGACGTCGATGTCACCGTTGACGAGATTGTTCATCAACAGCAGCGTGCCCGGCGATTGAGATTCGCAGGAAGCATGGACGCTTTGGGTCCAGCCGTCGATGACGTTGCCGTTGGCGATCAGGCGCAGCGGTGATTTCCAGTTGACGGTGATAGCGGCCGCGTTGGCGGCGGCGGGCTGCTCCTCGGCTTCCTTTTCGCTGGCGGCAGGGCCGGGCCCGAGGTCGGCGACCTCCTCAGCAGACGCGACGTTGCCGGTGTCGGGTTTACGCTGCATGACGTTGTTGAGGATCGTCACATCACCGCTGCTGTTGCGCGTCTCCACGCAGGCGAACTCCTGAGCGAAGGTCCAAGTGAAGTGATTGTCAGTAACGGTCAAAGCGCCGGGGCCCCATTTGCTGATTGAGCCGTTGGTGAATTTGTTGCCGGTGACGGTGACATCGCGGCCGGGTTGGATGCCGATGTCCTTGGGGATGCCGGTCAGTTCGTTGACGAACTGGTTGCCGCTGATGAAGACCTGGCCCGCGCCGTAACGGCTGCCGGCTTCGGTGTCTTCCTTGGTGGTGGGGCCGTGATGCAGTCGAACAAAGCCGCCCTGATATTGTTTTTCGCTGGGCCACCAGGAAAGTTGCGGATCCCAGTTGTCACAGCGGACGATGGCGGTGTTGCCGGTGATGGATAGCTTTTCGCCCCAGTACATGGACACGAAGCTGCCGGAGGTGGAGTTGACGGAGACATTGCCGGTGAACAGGATGTTTTCGCCGCCCTCGGCGCCGAAGGCGTAGTCAGCCATGTATCGGGCGATGTTGTTGCTGATGAGTACCTGGCGGCACTTGTTGCCCCATGCGAGAGTCTTGCCATATTCAGCGTAATTGTTCTCCACAACGATGTCGTAAACGCCGGTCGTGTGGCGGTTGTAGTCGGGATCGTCGGGGCGCGAGCCGCGGTGGACGATGGTGGAACTGCCCAGCGGCACCTCGGGGGCTTTGCGTGAGGGATCGGGTGAGCCGCCGCGCCAGACGACCTGGTAACCGACGTCGCAGCTCCAGTTGTCGTGGTGGCGCAGGTATTGACTGCCCACGGAGAAGGTGGTCATGGCCCCGCCGGTTGTCATGCGGTTGCCGTGCACATCGACGTTGCGGCACATCAAAGCGTAAAGCATCAAATCAATGCTCGAAGCGCGGCTGTCGCTGAGCGTGACGTCATCGCAATCTTCAGCCAGCAGGATCATGTGACCCAGCCGGCCCTTGTAGCGGCCTTCGCGCTTGCGGTCCTGCAGGGGAATCATTTCCCGCCGCTCGGGTTTCTCGGCCCGGGCTCGGGTCACCAGCAGATCGCGGACGCCCCTGGCATACACGAACGCATCGATGGCATCGTTGGGCAGCAGATCATCGGTTGAGCCGGGGATGGTGAAATCGATGGTCATACCGTCGATGGTGACGTGGTCGCCGGTGACGATCAGCAGGCATTTCTTGGCTCGATCGCTGATGAAAGGCGAAATGGTCTGCACCGCGGCGGTGTTGACGCGCACGGATGACTGGGACGAGAAGATCAACCGGGTGTCGGCCGGAACGCGCACCGTGCCCAGCAGGTAGATGCCGTCATCGAAATGGATTTCGGATAGACCGCGGTCGAGGGCGGCTTGCAGCGCGGCGGTGCCATCGGTTCGACCGTCGGCGATCAAGCCGAGGGTTTTCGCGCTGGCCGAAGTTTGAATCGCCTAGGCGTCGTGGGTTGCCAGTGCAAACAGGCCCAGTGCAAGCGACGTCACCACAGCCCTGGTTGTGCGCGTGTTCATCATGGTGCTCGCATGGTCAGACGCGGGATGCGGACAGTTTACTTCCTGTTCTGCTGGGCAGTCGCAGCGGCTTTGAGCGACGACTTGATCTGCTCGAAAGGGATGTACGGCCCGTAAGGCAACGGTCCGTTCGGGTCGAAGTCCGGATTGGGCTTCGGCAGATAAGCTGGGTTGCAATTGGCCTTGAGCCAGTCCGTCAATTGCACCAACATGTCGAGAGCCAGTTGCGGGTGTTCCTGTATCAGATTCTCCTTCTCGAACATGTCCCGGGCGATATTGTAAAGCTCGACCTTGCCTTGATAGTCATAGTGCAGCTTGAAATCACCCTGGCGCAGCGTGGCCCAGGTGGCGAACTGGTGGAAGCCGCGATAGCCCATTTTGCCGTAGAAGTGGTAAAACTCGGTGCGCGGGTAGTTGCCGTTGGCATTGGTCAGATCAGTGAAAAGCGGCACCAGCGATTCGCCGTCAGTGGTCTTGTCCGCCTTGTAGTCGCTGTCATCGATGCCGGCCGCGTCCGTCAGGGTTGGATAGATGTCGGTGATGTCGCAGGAAACATTGCACACCGTTCCGGGGGTGGTCCTGCCGGGCCAGCGCACGATCATGGGCACGCGGATGCCGCCTTCGTAGAGCATGGACTTGCCGCCGCGCAATGGAGCGTTGCTGGTGAATGTGGGATGCCCGCCGTTGTCGGAGATGAAAAACACGATGGTGTGTCGGACAGCTTCAGTTCATCGAGCTTGTCGAGCATGGCCCCGATGCTGCGGTCCATGCCTTTGACCAGTCCGGCATAATCCGGGTTCTTCTGGCCGATCAGACCGTCGATTTCCGCTTTCTTCGTGAAGTGTTCCTTGTCGTCGGCACGGGATTCGATCGGGGCATGACAGGCAGGGTGAGCGACGTAGATGAAGAAGGGCTCGTCGGGGTGATGGGTGGCCCGGTCGGTCAGGAACTTGTTGACGCGCTGGGCAACGTCGTCGCTGAGATAATCCTGCTGCGGAGTCAGGTCTTCGCCGGGATCGTCCCAGTAGCGCGAAGCAGCCGCATAGGCCTTGAATGGGCGATAGTAACCCGAGCCGCCGCCGTCGAAGTAAGCGAGAATTTCCTGGAAGCCGTGGTCCTGCGGGCGATAGCCTTCGTGATTGTGACTGCCCAGGTGCCACTTGCCAATGAAGGCGGTGTGGTAGCCGGCCAGGGCCTGGGGGATGGTCTTGACGTCGTGCAGCGCGGTGGAGGCCAGCGGCACACTGACGCCGCGATCGGTTTTTTTGTAGTTGCCTTCCTCCCAGACATCTTCATCGAGAATGTGGCAGCCTTCGGGCACGGGTTTGCCGGTCTTTTCGAAGGTGGTTTTCACCGTGGCATAGGCGTCCCACAAGCCCATGCGATTGTTCATCTTGCCGGAGAGCAGGCTGGCCCGGGTGGGGGCGCAGACGGTGCAGACGTAGAACTGGGTGAACATCTCACCTTGTGCAGCCAGTTGATTGATGCGTGGGGTTTCGTAGTAGAGCTTGTCGGTGGTGGTGTGGTTCACGCGGGCGGCAAAGGCGCCGATGTCGCAATAGCCGACGTCGTCAACCAGAATGAGCATGATGTTGGGAGGCGAGTCTTGCTGGCGATTGATCGGTGCCGGTGCTTCCTGGGCATGAATCGAAAGCACGGCGCCGGCAGCAACCGAAAGCGGGGCGGCGTAGCGTGTGATCTTCTTCATGTCCATGATCCATGGAGATGGCTGAACACGTCTGTCACATCCCGCCCCCGCGCCGCAACAAACCATCTGCCTCGGAGGCTTGAGTTGCATCAGCCACGGCAACAGCGAGCGATTATTGCCCCAGCGCCGCCTGATAGTGGGCCTTGACCCGTTCGGCAGGCATGGCGTAACGATAGAAAGCCACCTCGTCGATCAATCCGCCGGCTTCGAGGATCGTTTTGTCGTTGCGGTCGGCCGTGGATGCGATGCGATCGCCCGCCTTGGTCGCAGCATCCTGATAGGCTGTGTTCTTCCAGCCCGTGACCGCCACGTCAGACGCCAGTTCGCCGTTGATGTAAACGTAGATGTGCCTGCTGGCATAATCGTTGACCACCACCAGGTACGTCCAGCCGTCAGGCCCGGTGGTGGGATTGTCCGCAGACGACGTGGCTTTGTAATTGTCATCCGGGCAGGAGCGCCCGCCGCCGCGCAACTTGCCTTTGAGCATCACGGTGTTGGCGCAGGTTTTGGCCCCCGTAAACAACGTGGTGATGTTCTGCGCCTGCTCCATGTTTGGCATGTCCTTGAGCCACAACTCCGTGGTGATGGCCGGGGCTCCATTCATCGCGGCACTGATGTCGTGGCCGAGGTTGATCGAATCGCCGCTGCCATTGCCGCCGAAACGGATCGCTTTGTTCTCCGCCCCCATGCCCGGCGTCATCAAACCCGCCACGCCCAGCGCAGGATTGCCCGTGACCGTCCCCGTTTTGAAGTCCATCGCATCCGCCACCGTGCTGCCGCCAGCTTCATTGAACTGGTAATACGCCACCGGCCGATCAAACTTCACCGTATCCGCATAACTGGCCACCTGCCCGCGGGCCGTCCCGGTCCAGGTAATTGATAGGAGAACCGAACCGGCCAGTGCGATCAATGTGCTGCGTGTCATGGTGATGTCCTTCGCTGAAACAGAGTGCGGATCACGAGGCGGGCGAACAGGACCGCCACCGTGCGGGGCTGTGGTGGTAGTGTAGTGGTGGTTGGGGAATTGTTAAAATCAGCGCGCACAAAACCGTCGCTGACAGCGAATGGGCATCCGCATTTTTACCCTCCCGTTTTTTCTGTTTGGGCGGGAAAACGCGGGTTTACGCTGTTTTTCCTTCCCGATGCGCAAAAGCTTTGACAGCCCATGACCCCTTCCCGATCTTCGTACCAGTCAATTTGAGAGAATCGGGTTGAGGGA
>CAYYGM010000062.1:0-23887 GCA_964471555.1 uncultured Phycisphaeraceae bacterium | reverse complement strand
ATTTTTTTGCGCGACTTGCGAAAAAACGACAAATGCTGGCCAGTTTGTGCGCGCCGGTGACGGTTGGCGAGTAAAACATGACCAAGACGATCACAGAGCTCACAGAGGCTTAGAGGCACAGAGCAAGGCATTTAATTGCATCCAACTGGTCTGCTCTGTACCTCTGCGCCTCCGCTCGCTCTGTGATCGCTTTGCGATTTGATGATGCCGCAACGATTGCTTCAGAGGGCGCGATCGCATCCGACCAGCGCCTCGATGTTGGCCCACGACACATCCGGCTCCAGCACGTGCGTCGGGGCGAGGACTATCCGGGCGCCGTTGTGGGCCATGGTTACCAACTGGCGCACGGCGGTGCGCACATCTTCCGGGGAGCCGAAGGGCATGGTGGTTTGGGTGCCGATCATGCCCCAGAAGGCGAGGCGGTCTTTGTAGCGCTCGATGATCTGCGGGACGGGCATGCACTCGGGCTGCAGGGGATTGAGGATGTCGACGCCGATCTCGATCAGTTCGTCGATGATTTCACGGATGTCGCCGTCGGAGTGATAGAACACGTAACAGGACCCGCGCTGGGCGGCGCGGATGGCTTGGATCACTTTCACCAGGCGGGGCTTGAGGTGTTGTCGCCAGAACTCGGGCGAGACCAGCATGCCTTTCTGCGAGCCGACGTCATCGCCGAGGCGCACCACTTCGCAGCCGAGGCTGACGCACTGGCGGCCCTGGGCGATGGAGCGATTCATGTGATAGTCGAGCAGCCAGTCGCCGATGGGGTTGCCGTCGGTCATGTCCATGAACAGGTTGTCCATGCCGCGCGAGTACCAGGAGCGCTCGAACACGGTGCACTCCAGCGGCGCCATCGCCACGCGGCCGGCCTGGTGAATGGCGTCGATGCGGGCGGCCACCTCGTCATTGGTCTGCTGACACCATGCGGAAAAATCGGGAAACGGAAGCTGCTCAAGTTGATCCACCGACTGCGCCGTGGCCAGCGGGTAGAGCATCTGTGAGAAGTGATACGCCTCGCCGGTCGAGCCATCCGGTGGGATCTGGGTGGCGACGCCGTTGGCGGTGATGATGGCATCGTCGGGCAGATGGACGCCCAGCACCTGCAGGTAACCCTCGTGCCATTGGGCTGTGAGGTCGGGGTACGGCAGGCGCAGCGTTTCGGCGTCCAGGTGAAAAGCCTCGGCCGGGTTGCTGGTGCCGGTGTGCTGCTTGATGCGATCGGCAATCGGTGGCGTCACTTCGATCTGCAGCGGCACCCGCTGGTAAGGTTGGCCGCTCATCATGCGTTGGAAGTTTTCGCGACAGTTGAATTGGGTGGTGTGAGTCATGTTTCTTCAGGTTGTACGTGAGAAAGTGTGTGCGAAGCCATGAGCCACTAGCCATGAGCCACGAGGGATCGCAAACCCTGGCTTTCCCTGACGGCTCGTGGCTCGTAGCTCGTGGCTTTTCATATTCCCCACTCGGCGCGGGCCTCGGCGATTGGTTTTTCCGGCTGCGAGCCGGCGACATGTCCCGCGGGCTCCAGGCCCATCCAGCGGGGGTCGATCGGGTCACTGGCCGGCTGAAAGCGCACGTCGGCGCTGATACGGTAACGATTGGTCACGTTGGTGGTCGAGGCGTGCATGGTGTACATGCCGAAGATCATCACGTCGCCGGCCTGGAAGCGGGTGGTCTGCCAGCGCCCGCCGAACTTCTGCGTGATCTCCAGCGGGTCTTCGGTGAACCAGCCTTGTACGTGATCGCGATCGACATCCATGCGGCCGTAGGTCTGGCGCAGTTTTTCGAAGCCGGGATCGTGGTGCGAACCAACGCACATGGCCAGCGTGCCTTTTTCGACCGGCAGATCGTCGAAGGGAATCCAGCAGGTGTGCAGGCGCTGTGAGCCGCGACCCATGTAAACGATGTCATAGTGAGCGCCGGTGAACTGTTCGTTGCCCACGCCGCGCAGCCACTTGTAGTCGAAGGTGGTTGCCGGCTCGGCGAAATATCGCTCAAAGAAGTTGAACAGTTCGTCGCCTTCGAAGACGGCATTCAGGTCGTCGTGATGGGTGATGCCGCGGCGGCCCATCATGGGCACCGTGCGGCCGGACTTGGGCATCACACCTTCCAGCACCGGCTCACCGGGCACCAGTGCGCCGCGCTGGGCCATGTAATCGAGAATAGTCTGGCGGGCCCGCAGCACTTTGTCACGGTCGATCAGGCCGCGGATCAGCAGGTAGCCGTCCTCGGCCATGCGGTTGTGCAGGGCGGAGGTGTCATCGAGCAGACTGTTGCAGTCGCGCAGCTCGCCCAGTTGGTCGCTGGGGTAGGTCAGCGTCCGCACACCCATTCGCACCTGCTGCATGATTTCGCTCTCCGGCGGGATTGGATAAAATGGCACAATGGCCAAAGACGAGATGCCATTATGAGCGAATTTTAAGGTAAATGACATGGGCGGAATGGATCAATCCTTGCACAAATTGGACGATGCCGCCGCCGAGGCCCTCGGCCGCCTCCACGACGGCCAGCACATGCACAAGCCGCCCGGGTCGGCCATGCGCGCCATGCGCACCTTCGGATCGTTCGCCGTGGTCTATCTGTATCGCGGCCGGGGACACTATCACGACGCCAACGGCATCAGCCGCGCGGTGGCGGCCGGGGACATGATCCTGGTGTTCCCGGAACTGCCCCACCGCTACGGTGCCGGGCCGGATGCGCCGTGGCACGAGTACTACCTGGTGTTCGACGGACCGATCTTCGAGCAGTGGCGGCAGGCGGGGTTGCTCGACCCGATGCATCCGGTGTGGCGATTGCGCCCGATCCAGACATGGCGGCAGCGATTTGAAGCGGTGATCGGTGACGGGCGCGATGCGGGATGGGTGCAGCTTGCCCGCTTGCAGATGACGTTGGCCGAGGCGCTGGCGGCGCAGACGGATCATCATGACGGGCCGCAGCAGCAGCGGTGGATCGATCGTGCCAGGGCCATGCTGGATCAGAACCTGGAGCAGCCGCTGTCCATGCCGGAGGCTGCCCGCAGTCTGGGCGTCAGCTACGACCACTTCCGCAAGCGCTTCACGCGGCTGGCCGGGGTCGGGCCGCTGCGCTACCGGGCGGGGCGGGTGATCGATCGGGCTAAGTTGCTGATGCGCACCAGCGACATGAGCGACAAGCAGATCGCGGCCTCGCTGGGGTTCTGTGATGAGTTTTACTTCTCCCGCCGCTTCAAGCATCTGGCGGGATGCAGCCCCAGCGATTACCGCCGCGAGTTGAGCGAGCAAGCTCGCTCGCTAAACGTTTAGCGGGGCAGTTTGCAGCCCCAGGTGGCTGAATTGTCCATCCGAACCACTCCTAAAACAGTTTGTGGCGTGAATTGACAAGCCAAAGGGCAGCTATGATCAATCACCGGTTGGCGGTTGGTTTTAGTCTATTAGGCGATGTATCACTTCCTCTGCGATCGACCAACGCCGTTACAAGGAACTTGGTCATGACAAGCAGCATCGTGACTCGCATCGTGTTGGGTTTGGCTTTGGGGTTGAGCATCAACGTGGCAGCCGGCGCGGAAGAGGCGGCAGCGGAGATCGACTGGCGCAGTTTGCGCAGCATCGAGGACGTCTGCCGGACGTATCCGCAGCGCACGCGGGAGCTGTTTGAAGCCCTGGACCTGAACCGGGACGGTTTGCAGCAGGTGAAGGCTGCCTTCGACAGTGGTGATCTTCCGGGGGCGTGTCAGAAGCTGCTGGATTACTACCGCGATTGCAATTCCGGCCAGTGGCTGCGCGAAAATCGCACTTCGCCCATCGATCCGAGTCCCACCCTGGCGGACGGCGTGCTGAACGATGAGGTGACGTTCTTCGGTTTGACGGGCAAGATGATTCGTCTGCCCAATGGGCACATCGACTGGCGCGACATGGGGCCGACGCATGACGTGGAGTGGGCCTTCGAGTTGAACCGTCACTACAACGTGCGCTGGTTGATGAACGGCTACCTGGCCAACGGCAACGAGGCCTACATGGTCAAGGCGGACGAACTGGTCCGAGACTGGATCGTCAGCAGCATTCCCCTGCCCGAAACGGATACCAACCGCGACTTCATGTGGCGGGCCATGGAAGCGGGCATCCGTCTGCGCGAGTGGGCGCGGCTGTTCTACGGCTTCATGGACAACAAGAATATTCTCCCGGCCACGCGCATCCTCATGCTGCGCAGCCTGGTCGATCACGGCAACGACCTGCGCCAGTTCCATGCCGGCGGCGGCAACCACGTCACCATGGATCTGTCCGCCCTGGCCCTGCTGGGCGCCGCCTGGCCGCAGTTCAAGCAATCGCACGACTGGCTGATGTACTCGGTCGATTATCTCAATGACCAGATCACCAAGCAGGCCTATCCCGATGGCGTGCAGTTGGAACTGACCGCCCACTATCACGAAGGCGCCGCCTACAACTTCCAGGCCCTGGCGGACATCTGCCACGAAGTCAACGTCAAGCTGCCCGAGACTTTCGCCACCCGTCTGCGCTACATGTGGGGCTATCTCGCTTACGTGATGCGACCCGACGGCGGCAACGTGCTCAACAACGACGGCGACCGCGACGGTTGCGCTGCCCGCGTGCTGCACTATGCGGAGTTTTATCAGCAGCCGGACTGGACTTACATCGCCACCAACGGCCAGCAAGGCGTTAAGCCCGAAGGTCAACCGTCAATTTTCTATCCCTATGCCGGGCAACTGATCATGCGCAACGGTTACGATCGCGATGCCCAGTGGGCCTTCTTCGATGTCGGCCCCACCGGCATCGGGTCGCATGCTCACTTCGACAAGCTGCACCTGTCGGTGATGGCCGGCGGACGCGACCTGCTGGTTGACAGCGGCCGCTTCACCTACAGCGGCCCCATCGCTGACCAGTTCCGCGATCCCTACGCCAAACACACCCGCGGGCACAACAGCATCCTGATCGACGGCCGGGGCCAGGCTCGCGGCGTTCACGTGGCGTCCGATCCGATCCCGGCTGAGCGCTACGCCGTGACCGAAGCTTTCGACTATGCCCGCGGCTCGATGGATCAGTACGTGGAGCTTGAGGGCACAGCGCAGCACACGCGGGCCGTGATGTACGTGCGGGGCAAGTTCTGGGTGGTGGTGGATCGCATCGACGGCGATCGGCCGCGGCAGATCGAAGCGCTGTGGCACTGGAACCCGCGCTGCACGGTGCAGATGAATGACAACGCGGTGCGCTCGACGGATGCCGATGCCTGCAACCTCAGCATCACGCCGCTGGGCGAGGTAGCGTGGGACGCCAGGATCGTCAAGGGCCAGGAGCAGCCGGCGCCGCAGGGCTGGTACAGCATCCGTTACAACACCTACGAGCCAACGGATACGGCCGTGTACGACGCGCAGGTCATAGCGGGGACGACGTTCGCCTGGCTGCTGCTGCCTTACCAGGGGGCGGGGCAACCGCAGGCGACGGCGCAGATGACGATGGCCAACAAAGCGGGTGCGGTGATTCGCGTGACGCTGGAAGGCAAGACGTACGACCTGAGCGTACCTTTGGCCGACGGCCACAAGCCGGGGCTGAAGATCAGCGAATAACAGAAGCCACCCAAACCAAGCCACTACGAGATAGTTCGAGCAACTGCTGTCAATAGTCGTCTGTCTTTACCTGGCTGCGGTGCAACGCACCGCAGGCCAGCGACGCGTTGCGTCGCAGCTAGAAAAATGTGACACCAATTGCTCGAGCAAGGGAGCGACCATTGACCGGAGACCTGGGCGTCGAGATCGTCGTGATCGTGGTGTATCTGCTGTTCCTGCTGGCTATCGGCTGGCTGTACAGCAAGGCCAACCGCGATGTGAGCGACTACTTCCGCGGCGGCGGCAAAGCAGTGTGGTGGATGGTGGGCTTAAGCTCGTTCATGAGCGGCATCAGCGCGTTCACCTTCACCGGCAACGGCGGCGCGGCTTACGAAGCGGGCTGGGCGGTCACCGCGCTGTACCTGGGCAACGTGGGGGCGTTCATCTTCAACGCCCTTTTCATCGGGCCCTGGTTTCGGCAGTTGCGCATGATCACGTTTCCCGAGGCCCTGCGGGCGCGCTTCGGGCGCGTCACGCAGCAGTTTTACGCCTGGTTCAGCGTGATCCAGGGCATGTTCTTTTCCGCCATGCCGTTGTTTGCGTTGGCGATTTTCTGCTCGGCGGTGTTTCACCTGAACCTGTACGCGGTGATCGTGGTGCTGGGGTTTGTGGTGGTGACGTATTCGGTGATGGGCGGGCGCTGGGCGGTGATGGCGGCTGACTTTCTGCAGGGCGTGCTGATGATGGTGGTCACCACGCTGCTGGCGGGCCTGTGCCTGTACAAGATCGGCGGCATCGGCGGGTTCGTGGACGCGGTGCGCGATGCGGGGCTGAGCGATGATTTCAGTTTCGTCAAGCCGGCCGGGGCATTTCCCATGAATCGCTACACCATCGGCTGGGCGGTGGCGGGATTTTTCGGGCAATTGATTTCGCAGAACTCGCTGACGGCCGCCCCGCGCTACTTCAGCGTCAAGGACGGCCGCGAAGCCCGCAAGGCGGCAGTGCTGAGCCTGGTGCTGGTGATCATCGGCACGCTGACCTGGTTCATTCCACCCATGGTGGCCCGGCTGCTGTACGAAGCGCAGGTCGCGGCGGTGAATCTGCCCAATCCGCCCGATGCCGCCTTTGCGGTGATCAGCATGGAGCTGCTGCCCAAGGGCATGGTGGGCATGGTGGTGGTGGCCATGTTCGCGGCCACGATGAGCTCGCTGGACTTCGGGCTCAACGGCGCGGCCGCGATGTTCACGCAGGACATCTACCCCGGCGTGTGCAAGCTGTTCGGGGCCAGGCCAGTGACGGGGCGCAAGCTGCTGACACTGGGCAGAGTCTTTTCGCTGCTGTGCGGGGCGGGGTTCACCGGCCTGGCGTTGTTCTTCGCGGTCAACAACGGCACGGGCATCTTCCAGCTCATGCTGGATTTGACGGTCAACCTGGGGATGCCGCTGACGTTCCCGCTGATTCTGTGCCTGTTCATCCGCAAGGTGCCGCCGTGGTCCGCCATCGTCACGGCAGTGGCCATGTTCATCGTCACGCTGATGAGCATGTACAGCGAGAAACTGTTCGGCCAAGCCTGGCTGTTCCAGACGCAGATGCTGATCACCACCATCACGGGCGTGGGCGTGTTCGCGCTGACCGGATTGTTCTGGCACACCACCAGCCCTGCTTATCGCGAACAGACGCAGCGCTTCTTCAAGCTGATGCACACGCCGGTGGATTTTGAGAAGGAAGTCGGCCGCGGCACGGACCACGAGCAGTTGCTGCTGAACGGTTCGGTGCTGATGGCGGCTGCCGGCTTTGTCGCCCTGCTGCTGCTGGTGCCCAACAAGCCGATCGATCGGCTGTGGGTGCTGCTGGTGGCGGTGGTGATTTTCGTGATCGGTCTGTTGATGCGCCTGGCGGGCGCCCGCAGTCGGCAGCGGGCAGAGCTTTCGACAACGGATGCCGCACCGCACGAGCCGCACGTGCTGCCGCGGACGGAAGATGACCAGATCGCCGAGTGAGGCGAGGTGCGAGCAAGCTCGCCCGCTAAACGCGGACTCGATTTCACAAACCGCTTGGCAAACGATATCACATTCGTTAGAATTATTAAAGTATTGCTGTAACTATCTGTCAGATCACATCCTGGAGGAGCAAAGATGAACAAACCATTTGCGGTGGTGTCGGCGTTGATTGTGGGATTGGCGGTGGTCGGCCCGGCTCGGGCGGCGATTGAGTCGCGCGAAGTGCTCAAGAGCTACTTCCAGACCGGCGACAAACCCACCCAGCAGCAGTTCGCCACTCTGATTGACTCAAACCTGAACGCCCACCTGAGCTTCGGCAACACACCGGAGGAGCACGCGATCAGCCTGGACAGCGGACAGATCGCGGTGGATATTCAGGGCAAGGTCCGAGCTTTTGCCGCCGGTGAAACGATCGACGGCAACGATGACTTCGGCGGCATCGGCGACGACGTTGTGTTCAACCCGCTGGCGACCGGCGGCGTGGTGTATGCAGGGATCCAGTTCGGTCTGGGTGGCGCTCAGCACTTTGGTTTCCTGCAGATGCAGCAGGACGGCCCGGGCTCCGCCACGCCGTTCGCCATTCATCTGCACCACTTCGTGTACGAGGATCAGCCCAACACGCCGATCACGACCTTCTATCAGCCGATCCCGGAGCCGGGCACGTGGCTTGTCCTGTTGCCCGCGCTAAGTGTGTTGTGGCGACGTCACGGTGCGGTGGATCATTGATGCCGACGGCAACAAATGCCACTGCCCTGGCAGGTATCCGTGTAAGAGCGCCTGACATCAAATGGATTTGCCATGAAGGCACAAAGGACACGAAAACAGGACCATGTGTCTGGGTTTTTCCCTTCGTGTTCTTCGTGCTTTGATGGCTCATTTTGTTTTCCGCTCTATGCATGCGCCCTCTTGCCCCCACCCCGAACTGTCAATGCGCCCCGCAAGTTGAGAGTCTGCACCGCTTGAAAGCTGTTATTAGTTTTTTAGAAAACTAATAATAGCCGCAGGCGGCTTGAGGCGGCTGGTGGTGGGTATGTGATTGGGGCTGGAACTGGACTGTTATACGGATCACATTCTCAATCTGCACACTCCGCCGCTTGCCGCTTCGCGATACCATCCGATCTCGCGGCGGCGTTTCGCCAAGCGGCAAACGGCGGAGAAACAGACAAGTTCAGAGTGCGTTGCGTATGATGCTTGTGTCGGTGTGCCCGGCTGCGCGGGGTTGGGGGCGAATTCTACGTGTGAACTGTATCAGAACGCGGCCAGCATTCTGGCGGTGTTGTGGTGGTACACGTCGGCCAGCACGTCGCCGGGCAGGTGCAGGCCGCGCAGGTGGGCGGTGGACTTTTCGGGAACGCTTTCGTCCATCATGTGCAGATCGGGATCGACGATGGGGCTGGCGCCTTCGTAGTCGGTCTCCATCAGCGTGCGCAGCACCCAGAAGCGGCTGGCGAACAGGTCGAAGCTGGCATCGTGGGCGTTGGCGACGATGTCCGTGCCGAAGAGAATGCGCCGGCGGTTGCGCTGGAAGAATTCAGCGACCACCTTCCGAGGGCGGCCCGGGTTGGACAGCTCGCGCACCTGCCACTTGGCGGCGCTGCTGTCGATCAACAGGTTGGGGTGGCGGTCCAGCAATCCCTGCAGAAAGTCCAGATCCTCCGGACTGCCGGCCATGTGGGCTGCCAGCCAGGTGACATCGCTGTACTCATCCATCAGCGCCTCGAAGGCTGGGTACTGCTGCGCTTTGGTCCCGTACTTGCGGGGGTCGGTGTACTTGCGGGCAAACCAGGTGTCGGGGTCGGCCACGTGGACCATGAATACGCGGTAGCCCAGGTCGTGGGCCAGCTTCATGCCCTGGCGGCGAACGGGCGAGTCGAGCACCAGGGCCTCGGGATGCAGATCGCGCCCGCGCGGGGCTGCCCAGTACTTGATGATGCGCGACCCCCGCCCCCGGAAGTCCTCGATGCGGCGAAGCCAGTCGGTGGTGAAATAAGTGGGGTCGTCGCGGCCCTTCATGTAGTTGGGAATGCAGATGGGCACCACGCGATCGCCGAAGTGCTCGGCCATGTCATCCCAGACTTCCAGGTTGGTCATGGTGCAGACCCGCTGAACATGGAACAGGTCCGCGATCTGGAAGAAAAGCTCGGCCGCCTGCACGTCGCCCAGATGCACGTGCGCGTCCAGGATCGGCCCGCCGTAGGGCAGACGGGCGGACTCGGCTCGGTAGTCCAAACCTAACCGGTTGGCGTCGTTGAGCGGCATGGTTTGATGCGTGGCAGTCTGCATGGGTGTAGTGTAGGCGGAATGAGGCTTGAGGGATGAGGGGTGAGGTGAGGGGATTTTGGTGTTTTTGTGTTTTCTCGCACTACGCATCGCTCATGGCTAGTGGCTATCATTTGCCTTCTTGACAACGGGGGTGGCGAATTGGTTGATTGAAGTTGTATGACCCAGGCCCCCGTGACAAAGAAAACAACCACTGAACCGATTCTGCCTGCTGAGGGTTTCGCCCTGGTAGCGGTTGATCTGGACGGTACGCTGCTGCGCACGGACAAGTCGATGGGCCGGCGTGCCGTGGCCGCGATCAAGCAGGCGACTGAAAACGGCGTGCAGGTGGTGCTGGCCTCCGCCCGTCCGCCGCGCGGGGTGCATGCCATTTACCGCCACCTGGGTCTCAAGACCTATCAGGTCAACTACAACGGGGCCCTGATCCACGATCCGCAGCGCGGCCGGCACGTGTTCCATCAGCCGCTGAATGCTGAGCTGGCCCGGCGTATCGCCCGGCTGGCGCGCAAGATCGATGCCGAGTGCCAGGTCAGCCTGGAGATTCTGGACAAGTGGTACACCGATCGCGTGGATCACGAGCTGACGGTGGAGACCTCCAAGTTCAGCGATCCCGACTTCATCGGCCCGCTGGAGGCGTTTTTCACGGTGCCGGTGACCAAGCTGATGCTGCTGGCCCCACCGCCCAAGATCGAAAAGCTGCGCGTGCAGGTCAAGCGCCGCTTCGGCAGCCAGGTGGCGGTGCTGCTGAGCGACGCCCATGTAATTCAGATCGTGCACAGGCAGGTGGACAAATCCGTGGCGGTCAAATGGATCGCGGACGCCGGCGATATCCCCGCTTCACGTGTGCTGGCGATCGGCGATGCGCCCAACGATGTGGGCATGCTGCGCTGGGCGGGTTTGGGGGTGGCCGTCGCCAACGCCTGGCCGGCCGCGATGAAGGCGGCGGATGTGACCGTGTCGTCCAACGATGACGACGGCGTGGCCGAGGCCATCGAGAAGTACGTGCTGGGCTGAATGGGCTGGCGCTGTCCGGCGATCCAGGCATCTAATACAAATCTTGACCAATCAGCAACCCGAAGCTGCATTCGGGTTGTTCTTGCTTCTGTCGGATGAGAAGGGGAATTGTCATCTCAAGCGGTGTCGGATACAGGTGCCACAATACATGTTCTCTCGGGAGGAGATACTGCTGATGAACCGATCCGGTAACGCAACAGTGGTCGCTGTCGCTGTGGTGACTTTGTGGACGGTGGCCTGGGCTCAGGGGCAGCCGTACGACTACACCTGGCTGGCTGCCAACGGCGCGACCTGGTGGGGTGGCAGCACGGACCTGGGTGGAGGCTACTACGGCAACGGCTGGGGCCACAGTTGGTACTACACCAACCCCAATCCGCAGGCTCTCTACCCCGGACTGGGCGAGTCGGTGCTCGTTCCCGCGGGCATGCACGTCAGCAGCGGCAGCGCGAGCTGGGGCGATCAGGCAGCCTACTGCGGCAGTCTGACCATCGAAGCCGGCGCCCAGGTCGATCGCGGCTGGAGCACGTTCTACACCAACGGCCCGTTCATCGAGAACAACGGCCTGGACATGATCTTCGGCAAACAGGTCGGACTCTACGGCGACCTGGAACTGCGCGGCGCGGGCGATTATCGCATGGACGTCTCGACCTATCAGTCCGCGACCCTGGTGGGCCTGAACGACTATCGCACACTGACCGTCGGTTCAGACGTGATGATCTACGGCCAGGGCCGCATCGGCCAGGACTCGCCCGGGTGGTACGGTGAATTTCCGCTGAACATCATCAACCACGGCATCATCCGCGCCACCCCCAGCGGGGTTTCCGTGCGCCTGGACATTTACGCCACCGGCGCCTCGCTGATCACCAACCACGGCCTGATCGAAGCGGCCGACATGGACATCGCCAACAATCCTGCCGTGCTCAACCTGCTGGGCAACGTGGACAACACCAACGGAACCATTCATGCCGGCAACGGCAGCCAAGTATGGCTCAGCGGCTGGGGCGGCGCGGGGGGTGTGGACGGCCACATCACCGGCGGCGTGTTGTCCACCGCGGGCACGGGTGTGATCAAGGCGATCGGCGGCCCGTCGATGGTGATCGAAGATGTACGGCTGGAAGGCTACCTGCTCGTGCCGACGTATGAATCCACAGCCATCCGAACCGCGATGGATGTGGCGACCGGCGGGCTGTTTCAATTGGGCGCTGATGGCATTTCCTTCGGCACGGGCACCGCGTACCTCAAGAGCAATGTTCAACTGGGTGGGACCGGCCGCACGTTGCTCGGCCTGAGCAGTTCCATTCAGGGTTCACCCGATCTGGCTGGTGCGCCCACGCTCACCATCGCTGCCGGCCACACCGTCGAGATGCGCGAAGGATCGGCCCTGGGCGAGGGCAACGGCGGGGTGCGCTCGCCCGTCATCGTCAACCGCGGCACGATCCATTACAACCCGGCCATCACCGGCGCCACCGAATATGCGCGGTTGTGGGGCCATCACGGCATCACCAACGAAGGCCGCATCTATGTTGACCACTCCGCCGAGGCCGAGCAGGGCCTGTGGGTGTTCCATCAGTTCACCCAGACTGCCGGCGAACTGATCTGCGACGGCTACCTGCGCTTCTACGATTGCGGCGCGGTCAACATCACCGGCGGAACCGTGGGCGGCACCGGCACCATCAACTGCTATTACTCCTGGCTCGAACTCGGCCCCGATGTGACGCTGGCACCCGGTTCCAGCCCCGGCACACTGACCATGCAGGCCGACGTGCAACTGGCTGACGGCATCGATTACGTCGTCGAAGTCGGCGATTCGGCCGCGGACCGGATTATCGTCACCGGCACGCTCACCTTCGACGGGCACGTCAACATCATCCTGCGCGGTGGCGACCTCAGTGCCCAACGCACGCTCGACCTGACGCTGTTCCAGTTCAACGCCCTGGCGGGCACGCCGACGTTCGATATCTCCGCACCCGTCGGCTGGACCTGGGGACAGGTGGTTCAGGTCGGCAACACGCTGGTGCTGACCGAAGTGACGGCCGCCATTCCCGAACCGGCCGCGGCACTGCTGGCGTGTGTCGGATGGTCAGCTTTGGCCCTGCGGCGCCGTCGCCGCTGAACGACAACACACAAGCCCGTGGGGCAAACCACGGGCTTGGGGGTGATGTGTCGGCCGAGCTGTTGGGTTTACTGCACGACGATCTTGCGCGGCTTGAGTTCCTCGCGCTTGTTGAGCGTCAGTGTCAGCACGCCGTCGGCCAGCTTGGCATCGACCTTGTTCTCATCGACGGGCACCGGCAACGTGAAGCTGCGAGCCACGCGGTTGAAGCGGCGCTCGGTCAGGTGCTCCTGGCCCTCGCGCTTCTTCTCGGTCTTACGCGTGGCCTGGATGCTGAGTGTGTTCTGCTCCAGCGTGATGTCGATGTCATCCTTGCTGAAGCCGGGCAGCTCAGCCTCGACGATCACGTGATCATCGGTCTCGCGGACGTCAACGGGATAGGCGGCGGTGGTGTAGCCGTCCTCGTCGCCGCTCCAGCCGAAGCGCTGCAGGCCACGGTCGAACTCGCGCAGCAGGTCGAAGGGGCTGAAGTAAGTTCGTCGCAGAGTCGGTAGCATGATAAGTCTCCTTTCTAAACCTTCTATGGTTGATGATTCATCAGGCTTCGCCCTACATCGGTTCAAAAAGTGTGCCCAGACTGATAGTTGCAAGTATTTATCAAAACAATATTTATCAACATGCCCAAAACCATGGGCGTGCCATTTTGGCAGCCATCCTCCCCTGCCGCCGGTTGCGGGGGTCAAGCTGGCAACGGTTTGACTTTTTCACTTCTCGCTTGACAATGCCGGGCCATGAGCGTGCGCTGCGCCATCGTCGGCCCCACCGGTTACACCAGCCAGTACCTGCTGGAGTTGTTGCTGCGTCATCCGGAGGCGGACGCCACCTATCTGGCTTCGCACCGTGACCAGTTGCCGGACGTGCGCGAGCTGTTCCCGCAGTTCTGGGGCAGGCTCGATGACGAGGTGGCCATCTGTCAGCCGATCGACCCCCGGAAGATGGCTGAGATGGCAGATGTGGCGTTCCTGTGCCTGCCGCACAAGGCAGCGATGAGCTACGCGCCGCAGTTGCTCGAAGCTGGGCTCAAAGTGATCGATCTGTCAGCCGACTATCGTTTCAGCGATGCGGCGTTGTATGAACGCGTCTATCAGACGCCGCACGAGGATGTCGCGCATCTGCCGCAGGCTGTCTATGGCCTGCCCGAACTGTTCCGCGACAAGCTGCTTCCGGGGGCGGACGCCAGACTCATCGCCAATCCCGGCTGCTATCCCACGGCGGCGGCGCTGGCCATCGCCCCGCTGCTGTCGCACAGCCTGGTCAAGCATGATCGGATTCTCATCAACGCTTCCTCCGGCGTCACCGGCGCGGGCAAGAAGCTAGCCGACCATCTGCACTTTGCCGAGCAGAACGAATCCTACATGGCCTACGGCAAAATCGGCGGCCACCGCCATCAGCCGGAGATTGAACAAACGCTCACCCGCGTGGCTGGTCACGGCATCCCGGTGCTGTTCGTGCCGCACCTGCTGCCGCTCGACCGCGGCATCCTCGAAACGATTTACCTTGAGCCGATGGACGACGACGTGACCGAGGAGGATCTGTTCGAGGCTTATGAAGATGCCTACCGCGATGAGCCGTTCGTGCGCATCCGCGAGCAGTTACCCAACGTCAAGCACGTGCGCGACACCAACTTCTGCGACGTGACGGTGCGCCTGGTCGGCGAGCACGTGATTGTGTTCAGTGCCATCGACAACATGATCAAGGGCGCATCGGGGCAAGCCATCCAGAACATGAATCTGATCTGCGATCTGGATGAAACCGCGGGATTGCTTTAGCCGCAGATTACGCTGATTCAGATTTGGCCACGGATGAACACGGATTAACACGGATATGAGAATTCAGAATACGAATTTTGTTTTTTCTTATCGGTGACCATCCGTGTTCATCCGTGGCTAAAAAAAGTATTTAATCTGTGAAATCTGCGCAATCTGCGGTTACTTCTTCTCCACACCGACTTTCGGGCACAGTTTCTTCAACGCGCAACTGTCGCACTGCGGTTTGCGGGCGTTGCAGACCTGGCGGCCGTGGAAGATCAGCAGATGCGAGAGCATTGTCCAGCACTCGGCGGGGTACAGCTTCATCAGATCCTGTTCCACTTTCCGGGGATCAGTCTGCTCCGTCAGGCCCAGGCGCACGGAGAGGCGGCCGACGTGGGTGTCGACGACCACGCCTTCGCTCTTGTTGAAGGCATTGCCCAGCACGACGTTGGCGGTCTTGCGGGCGACCCCCGGAAGGGTGAGCAGTTTTTCCATTTCGTCGGGGACTTCGCCGTTGAATTCGTCGGTGACAGCCTGGGCGGCGCCGATGATGTTTTTGGCTTTGTTGCGGAAGAAGCCGGTGGACTTGATGAGTTTCTCCACGTCCTCCTGTCTGGCCTTGGCCAGATGTTTGGGCGTGGGGTATTTTTTGAACAGGGCCGGGGTGGTCATGTTCACCCGCTCATCGGTGCACTGGGCGGAGAGAATCGTTGAGACCAGCAGTTGCCAGGCGTCGGCGTGCTCCAACGCGCAGGTGGCGTCGGGATAGAGCGTCAGCAGCAGGTCGTAAATCTTTTTAGCCTTGGCCCTGGTCATTGAGCTGCTCTTTCAGTTGCCGCAGCAGGTCGAAAGCCTGCATGGGCGTGAGGTTGTCGAGGTCGGCCTCGCGCAGGCGGGTGGTGGCGGGATGTTCGATGTACTCGGTGAACAGCGACATTTGCCCCCGCCCCCGGAAGTTGTCATCCGTGGCATCGAAGCTGTTGTGATTGACGGACAAGTCTTTCAGCAGCGCGTTGGCGCGTTGGATAACCTGCGGGGGAAGGCCGGCGATCTTGGCCACGTGGATGCCGTAGCTGCGGTCGGTGCTGCCGGGGGCGATCTTGTGCAGGAAGACCACTTCGTCCTGCCATTCGCGCACCAGCACGTTCAGGTTGGTGATCGCCTCGAAGCGCTCGGCCAGTTGCGTCAGTTCGTGGTAATGCGTGGCGAACAGCGTGCGGCACCCCCGGAAGGCCAGAAATTCAGCAATAGCCCAGGCCAGTGACAGACCATCCAGCGTCGAAGTGCCTCGGCCGATCTCATCCAGGATCACCAGACTTGCGGGGGTGGCGTGGTGGCAGATGTTGGCGGCCTCGGTCATCTCCACCATGAAGGTGGATTGGCCGGCGTGCAGTTCATCGGAGGCGCCGATGCGGGTGAAGATGCGATCGGTCAACCCGATGATCGCTTCATCCGCAGGCACGAACGAACCGGCATGGGCCAGCAGGGTGAGCAGGGCCGCCTGTCGGATGTAGGTGGACTTGCCCGCCATGTTGGGGCCGGTGATCAGGGCCAGGGTCGGGTATCGGGTATCGGGATTCGGGTTTCGCAAGGCAGCATCTTCCCGAGACCCGACACCCGAGACCCGATACCCGAGCTGCACATCATTGGGTACGAAGCGGTCGCCGAGCAGTTCGTCGAGCACGGGGTGGCGGCCGGCGGTGATGTGCAGTGTCGGCTCATCGACCATGTGCGGCTGCACGTAACGCCAGCGCACCGCACGGCGGGCGAAACAGCGCAGCACGTCCACCTCGGCGATCACCGCGGCACAGGTCTGCAAGGCGGTCAGTTGCCGGGCGGCGGCGGCGCACAGGTCGGCGAACAAGTCCTGTTCGCGGGCCACGGCCTGGGACTCGGCGCTGAGCACTTTCTGCTCGAATTCCTTGAGTTCGCTGGTCACGAAGCGCTCGGCGTTTTTGAGCGTTTGTTTGCGACTCCAGCCCTGGAAGTCATCGGGGCGCTCGTCCACGTGGCGGCTGTTGGCGGCAGACAGTTCGATGTAGTAGCCGAAGACTTTGTTGTAACCGACCTTGAGCGTGGCGATGGACGTCTGTTCGATCAGTTGCTTTTGATAGCGGGCTAACCAGGAGCGGCTGTCGCGCTGGAGGCTGCGCAGTTCATCGAGGGCTGCGTCGTAGCCGTCCGCGATCAGGCCGCCTTCGCGCAGGTGGGCGGGGGGCGTTTCCACGCAGGCTTTGGCCAGTAGTTGGCCCAGTTGTTCGATCGGCTCAACGTGCTCGACCAGGGCTGCGTGCAGATGCGCGACGGCCGGGCGCTCGGCCAGCAGGTGTTCGATGGTTCGCAGGCAGCGGCAGGTGCGCCCCAGGGCCACCAGATCGCGGGGGGCGGCCCGGTTGACGCTCAGACGCGCCAGGATGCGCGGCACATCGTGCACCTGGTCCATCGCATCGCCCAGTTCGCTGACGAAGCGCGTGTCCTCGATCATGGCTGCCACCACGCGATGCCGCTGCTCGATCGGCTCACGCTTGCGCAGCGGATAGCACAGCCACTGCCGCAGCAGGCGTTTGCCCATGGCGGTGACGCATTCGGTGAAGATGCCCAGCAGTGAGCCGGCCGTTTCGCCGGTGCGGATGGTGCGATCGACTTCGAGGCTGTGCAGCGAGGCCTGGTCGATCATCAGGTGCTCGTGGCGCTCGAAGCGTCGCGGCGGATGCAGGTGAGCGAGGCGATTGAGGTGGGCGGCGCACTGGGTTTCCAACAGGTAGGCCACCACCGCTCCAGCCGGTGCGAGCGTTTGATCGTTGGGCTCGAAACCGAAGCCGCCCAACTGGGTGACGCCGTACTGTTTGCAGAGCGTTTCGACCGCTTCCTGCTGGCGAAACTGCCAGGCCGGGCGTGCGGTCAGGGGGCAACCGAGGCGCTGGGCGAGCGTGCTGATGCGCTTGGGCGGTTGGTTGTCAGCCGTCTCGCAGTAGAGCAATTCGCCCGGCTTGATTCGGGCCAGTTCGTCGGCCAGTTGATCAGCCGGGGTCAGCATCACCTGGAAGGCGCCGGTGGACAGTTCCGCCCAGGCGATCGTCGCTTCGGCATCGCTGGGAAAGCTGACCGCGGCCAGGGCGTTTTCCTGGTCGTCGGCCAGCAGCGATTCATCGGTCAGCGTGCCGGGGGTGACCACGCGCGTCACGTCCCGATCGACCACGCCTTTAGCTTGGGCGGGGTCTTCGATCTGATCGCACACCGCCACGCGGTAGCCGGCCTGGATCATTCGCCGCAGGTAGCCTTCGACGGCGTGATAGGGAACCCCGGCCATGGGAATGCCCTTGGTGCGCTGGGTGAGCGTGACGCCGAGCACGCGGTGGGCGAGCTGGGCGTCGTCGTAGAACATCTCGTAGAAATCACCCATGCGAAAGAACAGCACGCAGCCGGGGTGCTGCTGCTTGAAGCGGTGATACTGCTTCATGGCCGGGGTGGTGTGCGGATCGGAAGGCGGCATGGAGCTGTAGTATAACCAGCCTCCAGTGCGATCCTCCGCACGTTTGCGCGGGCTGATAATCGGGATATGATGGTCTTTTTCAGTGGATTTAAGGATGTCACACGATGTTGGATGCCGCTTACCTGAAAGCCAAGCACGATGCGGGCTTGACCTATGAACAGTACCTGGCCACGGGCAAACCGCACCAGGCTGAGTCCTGGCGAAAGATTGAGAGCCAGGTTTCGTTGACGGAACGGCAGAAGCGCATGCTGGGCAGTTTTGTGCGCTCGATGAAGGTGCTTTGCGTGTCGGGGATCTGGTGCGGGGACTGTGTCCGTCAGGGACCGATGCTGGCCCGGATCGCCGAGGCGGCAGGTCGCCAGGGCGGCGGGCGGGTCAGTCTGCGATTTCTGGATCGGGATCAGCACATGGACCTGCAGCAGCAGGTGTCCATCAATGCCGGCCATCGCGTGCCGGTGGCGATTTTCTGTGCTGAGGACGACCATCTGGTGGGCTGGTACGGGGACAAGACGCTGAGTCGTTACCGGCTGTTGGCCAGCCAGCAACTGGGGGCGCACTGTCCGCTGCCGGGAAGCCCCGAGTCGCAAGTCGATATGGAAGATGAACTTGCGGACTGGGTGCATGAGTTTGAGCGCGTGCACCTGCTGCTTCGGCTCAGCACCCGATTACGACAGAAGCACGGCGATTAAGCCGATGTAAGACGACTAGTTGCCTCGGATGGGCAACAAGGCTACACTTCCGCCCCTTGAACGCTTGCGTCGGGCCGACGTCAAGTTGGCAGGCGAGCCTCGGAGGTTCGATTTGGCCAAGAAAACTTCCAGCACCAAGAGCAGCAGCAGCAGTCGCCGCAAGACGGCCAAGAAGGCCGCCACGTCTTCGCGACACAAGGCGGTCGGTGCGTCGTCGGCCTCAAGCAAGACAAAAAAGAAGGCCCCGGTAGTGAAAAAGGCCCCCAAAACCACGACAACGGCCAAAAAGTCCAGCAGCGCGGCCCCCAGGAAAAAGCTCCCCACGAGCAAGAGCAGCGCCACCGCCGCCGCCGCCGCCCTGGCCGCCATCGCCAACAACCATCACAACGGGCAGGACGATGAGTCCCAGGTCGTCTGGACCGACGCCAAGCTCAAGCGGGTCAAGACCGGCCTGACCCGTAAGGATCTGGAGCACTTCCGTGAACTGCTGATGGAAAAACGCAGCGAGATCCTCGGCGACGTGGACAGCCTCAAAAATTCCAACTCCGGCGGCGCGGGCAACCTCTCCAACATGCCCCTGCACATGGCGGACGTCGGCTCCGACAATTACGAGCAGGAGTTCACCCTCGGCCTGGTCGAGTGGGAACGCCGGCTGCTCAACGAGATCGACAATGCCATCGAACGCATCATGAAGGGCACCTACGGCGTGTGCATCCAGTCCGGCGTGCCCATTCCGCGCGAACGTTTGGAAATCAAGCCCTGGGCCAAGTACTCGATCGAGGTCGTCCGCGATCGTGAACGCCGCGGGCTGCCGACGTAAGGCAAACGCTGTTCAATTACAACATTGTCGGCAACGCGGCACCGTTGCGCCATGGAAGTTCAACGCGATGAATCGCGTCGCTTCGTATCACTGCGGGCTGTGTTTATAATCCTCCCATGTCCTACGCCTATCGCAGCAGCCGGGCCGTGATCGTGTTCATCCTGGTGGCTGCCTGCACGCTCAGCGCGGACCTGTGGCTCAAGAGCTGGTCGTTTACCCATGTGGCGGGCGTGCCGGTCGTGCTCGATCCGCAGTTCACCGGCGAGAATGCGATGATTCCGCACCATCAGCCGCGGGTGCTGATCCCGCATGTGCTGAATCTGCAACTGGTGGCCAACGACGGCGCGGTGTTCGGGAAGTTCTCCGGCGGCCGGGTGGTGTTCATCATCGTCAGCATCGCGGCCGTGGTGGTCATCGTCTATCTGTTTGCGCGAAGTGCCGCGAATGCGTGGGTGACGCACGTGCTGCTGGCGCTGATCCTGGCCGGGGCGCTGGGCAATCTCTACGATCGTGTGCGCTTCGCCCAGGTGCGCGACATGCTGCACATGCTGCCCGATTGGGGCGTCTGGCCCTGGCGCTTCAACCTGGCGGATGCGGCCCTGATGATCGGCGTCGGGGGGCTGCTGCTGATCTCGCTGCGCAAGCGGCCGCCCGCTGAGGAAGAATCGAAGCAGGATTAGCCGCTATTGACTGCGTCCCGTTTAGCGGGCGAGCTTGCTCGCCCATCGCCGAGCAAGCTCGGCGGCTAAACGCGCTGTAATCAAAACGTGGCATGTTTAGCGTGTTTTCGCGGGGATGCCGATGACGGTGGCGCCGTCGGGCACATCGCTGATCACCACCGCGCCGGCCCCGATAGTGCAGCGCGATCCGATGCTGACACCCGGAAGGATGCGAGCGCCCAGGCCGATCAACGTCTGCTCGCCCACCGTGACGCCGCCGGCCAGCACTGCGCCCGGGGCCGCGTGACAGTGTGCTGCCACCCGGCAATCGTGCTCGATCACGCAACCACTGTTGAGGATCACGTTGTCGGCCACCACGGCGCGGGTGTTGACCACCACCGCAGGCCCGACGAACACGCCCTTGCCCAGCGCAGCGTTGCTGCTGACCACGGCGGAGTGATGCACGATGGTGGCGGGTGTCGCGCCTCGCTTTGACCACTGCTCGAACAGACGCCGACGAATCGCGTTGTCGCCCACGGCGGCGATGAACTGCGCGGAAGCAAGGGCCGGGTCATCGTCGCCCAGCAGTGGAGCAGCGGCATCGGTCACCTGATCGCGGTGACTATCCACAAAACCCAGCAGATGAAACTGAGCTGGATCGACGCTGTCGGCGACTACGTGTCCGTGACCGCCGGCCCCCAGGATCACCAGCGGCTGCCGCAACGCATCACGCTTGCCGGCCGACTCAGCCACGGCGATATTTCCCCGCGACCTGACGATCGAAGCTCGCATGGCCCCGCCGGATCGGCACCTGGCGATACTCCGTCAGACAGCGATAGCAGACCAGGATGCGCTGGGCGAACAGGAACACCGCCAGGTCCACCAGCACCACCACCACCAGCACCGCAATCGCCCACACCACCTCGCCCAGTCCGAACAGCAGCATCATGGCCACGGCCGCGAACAGCAGCAGTGCGAACAGCGTCACGTGCGGAGCTTCCTTGCGGACGTACAGGTCTTCACAGCCGCAGACCGGGCAGCGGCGCAGGTGGTGGTTGTCGTCGATGGCGCGGTCCCAGTCCAATGCCAGCGGACCGGCTTCCTCCAGCGGGGACTTGACCACCGCCGGCGGACGCTCCGGATTCACCACCACGCCGTACAGCGACCGCCCCTTGCTGTCTTTGACATCAATTCGCAAAGTGTGGCCATCATCCGCTGATTCGGCGATAATGTAAAGTCCATGAGCCTCTGCCTGACCCGCCGGCAACTGCAACGCCTCGATCAACTGGCTGTCGAGCGGCTTCACGTGCCGTCCATCGTGCTGATGGAAAACGCCGCCCGCAACGCCGCCGCGGCCATCGACGAGCACGTCCGACACCACCGCTCCGAGGTGGCTGTGGTCTGCGGCGGCGGCAATAACGGCGGTGACGGCTACGCCATCGCCCGGCACCTGCACCGGCTCGGCCACGTGGTGACCCTCCACGCTGCCGTGCATCCAGCCGACCTCAAGGGCGACGCGGCAACCAACTGCGCCATCGCTCAAAGCCTCGGGTTGACCATCCAGCCGGCGGCCGATCCGCCTCAGGGGCAGGTGGTCGTGGATGCCGTGCTGGGCACCGGGTTCCCCGGAGGCACCGTGCGACCGGCTGCCGCGGCGGCGATCGAAGCGATCAATGCCGCCCGCGATGAGCGGCACGCCCTGATCGTGGCGATTGACCTGCCCTCCGGCCTGGACTGCGACAGCGGCGAACCGGGCTGGCCCACCGTGGTGGCGGACCTGACCGTGACCTTCGCCGCCCGCAAGGTGGGCTTTGCCAACCCTGCCGCCCAGCCTTACCTGGGACACGTGGTGGTCTGCGACATCGGGGTATTGCCGGAGTGGGTGGATTTGTCCGATCGATGACCGTGGTGATGGGCGAACAAGTTCGCCCGCTAAATGTTTAGCGGGGCAGCTTGCTGCCCCATGCCGTTGAGCGTTTCACAACGAAATTTGACCAAACGGCCGCCAGCAGCCACAATACATGGCTCGCTATCGCCTTCCCCCAAAAGCGGATAAAGGTTTCGGTCATGAAGGACATCGCCCCCGGCACGAAGATCAACATCAAAATCGTCAAGCAACCCACCAGCGTGGCGGCTGTCAAGACCCTGGCCCGCCTGCTGAGCAAAGATGCGGCCGCCGTCGCCGAAGCCAACCGTCAGCGCGACATTCGCAAGACCAATTACGATCCCCAGCCGCGCGGCGGTCGCTTCTACTCCGGCCGCGTCGTCCGTCAGGCCCCGGCTGACGGCAAGCTCGGCGAGTCCGGCACCATCACCGCCACCTGCGACGTCCTGCGCGACCTCGGCCGCGTCCAGCGCTTCCTGGAAATCACTCCGGCCAGGCAGTAGGGAATAGGCATTAGGGAGTAGGGTTTCGTTTTCCTGCGCACCCTGTGCTGCCGACGCGCCTTTGGTTTCCGGTCTGACAACCCGACTGCCTACTGCCTACTCACTACTCCCTGCCTGATGAACATCCAATGCTTCACCCTCGGCGACTGGATGACCAATTGTTACCTGGTCAGCGATGGTGATCTGTGTTGGATCGTGGATGCCGGGTTCGAGCCGCAGCCGTTGCTGGATGCGATCGAGCAGCAGAAGTTGCAGCCGCAGGCGGTGGTGCTCACGCACGCCCACGTCGATCACATTGCGGGCCTGCACGAGATCCGCCAGCGCTATCCGCAACTGCCGATTCTGATTCACGATGCCGAGCGGGCGTTTCTGACCGACGCGGCCTTGAACCTGTCGCTGTATTTCATCGAGCCTTTCGTGGGGCCTGAATCTACCGGTTCGCTGGCGCACGGCCAGCAAATGACGCTGGGCAGCACCACCTTCGAGGTCCGCCATACGCCCGGCCACAGTCCCGGCAACGTCTGTCTCTACCAGAAAGAAGCCGGCGTCGCCCTGGTTGGTGACACGCTGTTTGCAGACTCCATCGGACGAAGTGATTTTCCCACTTCCAACCCGCACGATCTGATCAGGAGCATCCACGAGCAACTGCTCACCATGCCCGATGAAACCCGCGTGCTGCCCGGTCACGGCCCGGAGACGACCATCGGCCGCGAACGCCGCCATAATCCTTTTCTGTAAATTGAGAGCAGAAGAAGAATTCACCACAGAGGACACAGAGAACGCAGAGTGGGTGGAGACAATTTGAATGCGAGCTTCGGGCTCTGTGCCCTCTGTGCTCTCAGCGGTGAATTGTGATTCTGTTGGAGTTTTGATTGCCCATGCAACCCCAGGACATGCGCATCGACTACCCCGGTAAGCCGCTTCTGGAAAGCGAAGTGGCAGGCGATCCGATCGAACAGTTTGAACTCTGGTTCGACGCGGCTTCCAAGCTGGATCCCGACATGGCCAATTCCACCGCCCTGGCCACGGTGGCCTCCGACGGCCGCCCCACTGTGCGCATGGTGCTGCTCAAGGGCATCGAGGACGGGGCGTTTGTTTTCTACACCAACTACGACTCGGACAAGGCCGCCGATTTGGCTCACGAGCC
>CAYYGM010000061.1:0-24165 GCA_964471555.1 uncultured Phycisphaeraceae bacterium | reverse complement strand
CCGCTGCGCCGCGCGAGCCGGACGGGCTCGGCTCGCTGCGCTGCGTGTGGCGCTGATCTACGCGGCCTTCGGGGTGCTCTGGATTCTGTCCTCGGACCAGATTCTGCAGGCCCTGCGTCCTGACCCCGCTGCGATGACCTGGCTACAGACCTTCAAAGGGTGGGCGTTCATTGGCGTGACGGCGGTGCTGGTCTACTACCTCGTCCAGCGGCACGTCGCTGCTCTGCACCTGACCAACGACCTGATGAGCAAGAGCGAGGAGCGCTACCGGACCATCGTGGAGACCTCGAACGACGGGATCGGCGTGTTCGACGGGAACGGGCACTTGGTCCTGGTCAATGGCCGGTTGGCGGAGCTGCTGGGACAGCCCGCTGATGAGCTGCTCGGCCGACCGCTGGTTTCGTTCCTGGGCGGCCCGGGAGCCGCGGCGGTCCGGCAGGCCATCGCCAGCCGGCATTTCGCCACGGCAACACACCACGGCATTTGCATCCGTCGCCCCGATGGCTCCGAACGCTGGGTGGTCGGCTCACTTTGTGCCCTGCCCGACGGCCAAAAGCCCCGTCCCAGTGGGTTGGCCATATTCACGGATATCAGCGAGCGGCGGTCGCTTGAGAGGGAACTGCACCAATCACAGAAGATGGAGGCGGTCGGCCAGTTGGCCGGTGGTGTCGCCCACGATTTCAATAACCTGCTCACGGCCATTTTCGGTTACGCCGACCTGGCCCGCGACGTACTTCCTGAAGAGCACCCGGCCCTGACCTCGCTGGCGGGCGTGACCGCCGCCGCCGACCAGGCCGCCGGGGTTACCAAGGCTCTGCTGACGTTCAGTCGGCGGATGCCCGTCGTCAAACAGCCGGTCAATCTCAACGCCGTGGTCGACACCTCCGTACGCCTGCTCCAGCGTATCCTGCCCGCCACCGTTGAGGTGGCCACCGAGCTGACCGCCGGGCAGGTCATGGTCAACGCGGACGCCACGCAACTCCAGCAGATCATCATGAACCTGGCGATCAACGCCCGCGACGCGATGCCCGACGGCGGCAGCCTGCGGATCAGCACACGGCGGGGGCCGCAGAAGCTGGAGGCCCCGCGCGGCGGCCGGCCGGCGAAGGGGCCCGCCTGGGTCCACTTGGTCGTCGCGGACACCGGCACCGGCATGCCCTCCGACATCCAGGCCCGTATCTTCGAGCCCTTTTTCACCACCAAACCCATGGGCGTGGGCACGGGCCTCGGGCTGTCCATTATCCACGGGATCGTCAAGGACCACGGGGGCAGCATTCACGTGGAGTCCGAGCCCGGCCGCGGCACGGTTTTCACCGTGGTGCTGCCGCCGGCGGAGATGGCTTCGCGGGAGGCATCCGTCGCCCCTGACCGGCCGATCCGGGGCGGTGGCGAGCTGATTCTGCTGGCGGAGGACAACACACACGTCCGGGAGCTGATGGCCGCCGCCCTGCGGGCCTGCGGTTACGAGGTCCGCGAGGTCGGCGACGGCGAAGCCCTCCTGGATGTCTTCGGAGCCGAGGGCGAGCGCGTCCGGCTGATTCTGACCGACCTGGAGATGCCCAAGCGCGATGGGCTCTCCGTCCTGGCTGGCCTGCGCGCCCACGGCGTCGACCTCCCGGCCATCCTGGTCACCGGTAGCGTCGAGGCCGGCGTCGAGGAGGCCCTCGACCCCAACACCATCCTGGTCCGCAAGCCCTTCCAGATGAGCTTCCTCACCGGCCTGGTCGGCCAATGCCTCAACCGCTCCGCCTGACCCCGCCCCCCGATCCCCGATCCCCGATTCCCGACCCCACCGCTCGCGGGCTTGAAAACTTCGCCCGACGGGGTATATTGCATCTACGACCTGCGGGTGTAGCTCAGTGGTAGAGCGTCACGTTGCCAACGTGAATGTCGTGGGTTCGAGCCCCATCACCCGCTTTTGAAAAGGCCCGGTGCCGTCAGGTACCGGGCCTTGCCTGTTGGTACGGAACCCATCCCAAGACGCCCCTCCGCCGCGAGACAGGCCCAGCCCGCCGGAACAATTCGACACCTGCTGGCATGCGGTGATTGGGGACATTATTCGCCGCAAGATACGCGGCGAATAGCTTGACCCGGCGACACGCGCCCGCCGGAATCACCGTCGAGCATGCGGAAAATACGCCACGGGTGGAACGGGGCATCCTGGCGCAGCACCCCGGCCGCGGCCGAAGCACAAGCTACCGGCTTGCGGATACTGAAACCGTTTTGTCGTGAGGTGGTCTGCGGCGCCGGACAGGCGCCGGCCGCGTCCCGCTCGGAGAGCGGCGGCAGATGGCGGCGGCCTTGTACGCGATCGCACTGCTCACAGAGCAGTGGCACACGGGAGCCCTGTGCGCGATCGCACTGCTAGTCGGCCTGCGATACGCGGCCGGTTTTCTGCAGGTCCACGACCTTGCCGTTGTCGCTGACGTAGATGGGCAGCCCTTCGCGGCGGAGGGTTTCGACCTCACGGTCGATGGCCTCGGTCAGCCCTTCGGCCATGTCGCGGAGCCGCTGCTGGAGGAAGGCGGGATCCACGTTCTGGTTATGGTTGCTGTCCGGCTGCACGTGGGCACCTCACCCGGTTTATTCACGATTGAAGTCAAACCACAGATGAACACAGATGAACACGGATGAAACAAGAGATCGTCGCCAAGCACAGCGGGCCGCGGGATCAGGATGCGATGTGATCTCTAACACCTTTTCTTATCAGTGTTTATCCGTGTTCATCTGTGGTTCCAATGACTAATTCGCGATTACTCCCGGCGCGTCGTGGTGGGCTGGCGTTTTTTGAGCGTGACGCCGATGCCGCGGGTTTCCTCGAAGACGAAGAGGGTTTCGAGGTCGGGGTGGGTGGTGACCACCTTGACATAGTCCTGCAACTGGGGGCCGCAGTCGGTGGTGTTGTGAGCCAGGATCAGCCCGCCGGGGCGGACCAGGGGCAGGAGCTTGTTGAGGTAGTCGACGTAGCCGACCTTGTCGGCATCGAGAAAGAGGATGTCGATCGGTTCCTTGAGTTTGGTCACCTGCTCGTGGGCGTCGCCGACGATGACGGTGACGAGGTGGTCGACGCCGGCCCGCTTGAAGTTGCGGCGGGCGAGGTCGGCACGCGCGGGGTCGAGCTCGTAGGTCGTCAGCTTGCCGCTGGTGGTCCGCAGGGCCAGGCAGAGCCAGATGCCGGAGTAGCCGTTGGACGTGCCGATCTCGACCACGTGTCGGGCGTTGGTCGTTTCGGTGAGCAGACGGAGCAGACGTCCGTCGGTGGGCAGGACGTTCAACATGCCGTCGCGTTCGTGTTCCCACATCTCGTCCAGTACGCCGAGGATCATTTTTTCGTTCTCCGAGCCGGGCACGGGTTTCTCCGCGGCGGCCAAGCCCAACGTCGCTACCGCCAGGCCGGCGACGCACAATCCTGCGATCAGGTATCTCGCCATGGTCATGTTCTACACCTCGTCGACACTTTTGGGAAATACAACGCGGAAGTGCCTCGGGTTGCGAGACACTTCCGCGTCATTGTGAGGTTTTTCCGCGCTCCCGTCTATGCTTGACGGGATCGACCGAGCTGCTCAGCCGCCGAGGCCGAGCATGGCGCCGATCTGCGGGGCGTACTTGACGATGAGGCCGGCGAACACGACCGAGACCATGCTCATCAGCTTGATGAGGATGTTGAGGCTCGGGCCGGAGGTGTCCTTGAACGGGTCGCCGACGGTATCGCCGACGACGCCGGCCTTGTGGTCCTCGGAGCCCTTGCCGTAGATGATCGTGTCGGGCTTGCCGGTGCGGACGGCCATCTCGGCCCGGCCGACGAGGTCGGCACGGATGCTGGGCGGCAACTTCTCGCGAGCGGCGGGGTCGTTGACGATCTCGGAAGCCTTGATCTTGCCGTAGGTCTCGATGAGCTTCTTGGCATTATCCCAAGCCCCGCCGGCGTTGGCCATGAAGATGGCCAAGGCGAACCCGCTGGTGAGGCCGCCGGCCAGCAGCCCCATCACCCCGGGAACGCCGAACACCAGACCCACGAGCACCGGCACGATGATGGCCATGAGGGCCGGCAGGATCATCTCCTTCTGGGCCCCGGCGGTGGAGATGGCCACGCAGTTGGCGTAGTCGGGATACTGGTGGTTGTCGACGTTGACGCGCTTGGGCCAGTTGTCGGGGTTCTGAACGAAGTTCTCATCCTTGCCTTCGTTGCGGAGGGACTGACGGATCTTCTCGAACTGGCGGCGGCACTCGATCATCATGGCGTTGGCGGCCCGGCCGACGGCCTTCATGGTCAACGAGCAGAAGACGAACGCCAGCAGTACGCCGGAGAACAGGCCGCACAGTACCTTGGGGTTCATCAACGTCACGCCGTAGAAGTCCATGAACTGCAGCATGGAGGCCCGCCGGGTGGGTACCAGCCGGACCTCGTGCTCGTTGCCGGCAGGGCCGAGCCGGGTCTCGCGGATGAACTTGTTGTCCACGTTGCCTTCCGGACCGAGGGTGATCCGGGTCACGCCCGCCTCGAGCCCCAGTTCCTTGGTCAGGTCGGGGGAGAGGTCCAGGGCCATGAAGGCCTCGAAGTGCTCGGTCTTCTTGCCGTCGCCGCCGAGCCAGGAGGCGAACTTACCGTGGCCCAGGAAGACGGCCTGATCAGCGGCGGGTTGCTCGAAGACGGCGACGACCTTGTCGCGAGCCTCGTAAAGCTGGCCGAAGCGGACTTCCTCGACGTAGGCGGCCAGCAGGGCCATGGCGGTCAGGGCCGCCGAGCCGATGGCGAAGCCCTTGCCCGTGGCGGCCGTGGTGTTGCCCAGGGCGTCGAGGGCGTCGGTGCGCTGACGGACTTCCGGCTTCTGGCCGGTCATCTCGGCGTTGCCGCCGGCGTTGTCGGCGATCGGGCCGTAGGCGTCGGTCGCCAGCGTGATGCCTAGCGTGCTGAGCATGCCGACGGCGGCGATGCCCACGCCGAACACACCCATGAGGAACACGTCGCGGCCGCCGGCAAAGATGAACGCACACATGATGGCGACCACGATGGTCAGCAGGGGAATCCAGGTGGAAACCATGCCCTCGGCGATGCCGGCGATGATAACGGTGGCCGGGCCGGTTTCCGCCTGCTTGCTGATGCGCTGAGTGGGCTTGTGTTCGTAGCTGGTGTAGCGCTCGGTGCCCCAGGCGATGACCAGGCCCGCGAGCAGGCCGGCCACGATGGAACCCCAGAGGCCGTACCAGTGCACGTGCGGCACGTCGCCGATCAGCAGCTTCAGCAGGATGGCCGAACCGATGACGATCAGGCCGGAGCTGAGCCAGACGCCGGCATGCAGGCTGTGCAGCAGTTGAGCGAAGCTGGCGTTTTCCTTGGTGCGGACGGCGAAGATGGAGATGATGGAAGCGAGAATGCCCAGGCCGGCCAGGGCGGGAGCAGCCACGACCAGACGCAGGCCGTCGCTCACCTCGGTGATGGCGGGCACGCGCACAGCGGCGGCGGCGGCCAGGGCCATCGCAGCCAGGATCGAGCCGTAGTAGGACTCGTACAGGTCAGCGCCCATGCCGGCGACGTCGCCGACGTTGTCACCAACGTTGTCGGCGATGGTGGCGGGGTTGCGGGCATCGTCTTCAGGAATGCCGGCTTCAACCTTGCCCACCAGGTCGGCACCGACGTCAGCAGCCTTGGTGTAGATGCCGCCGCCGACGCGGGCGAACAACGCCTGCAGTGAGGCGCCCATGGCGAAGCTGAGCGTGATGTTGGTGATCTGCACCAGCGAGTCCATGTTCTCCATGCTCAGCACGCTGGTGAGTACGAAGAACCAGATGCTGACGTCGAGCAGGGCGAAGCCGGTGACGCACAGGCCCATGACGGCGCCGGCGCGGAAGGCGACCTTGAGGCCGTCGTTGAGCGACTGCTTGGCGGCCGCAGTGGTTCGGGCTGAGGCGCTGGTGGCGGTCTTCATGCCCAGGAAGCCGCAGGTGCCCGAGAAGCAGGCGGCGATGAACACACCCAGCGGGGTCAGTTCATCCTGCAGGCCTAGGCCGAAGGCGATGATCGAAAGCAGGATCACCAGTGCGACGATGACCATGAACACGATCTTGGCCTGGCGGCGCAGGTAGGCGTAAGCGCCCTGGCGGACGGCGGCGGCGATGCGCACCATCTCGGGCTCGCCTTCGCTTTTGGCCATGAAGCCTTTGTAGAAGATGAAGGCGAACAGCAAAGCCCCCAACGCGCCGATGGGCGCTAAGAAAAATAACGGAAGACTGGTCAGTGAGGTTTGAGCGAGAGCAGACATATTAGAATGCCTCCAAGGGTAACGGTTGCAATTTCCTCGTGGACGTTGCCTCAACTGCGCGGACTGGACAGAGTCTTATCGACACAGTTGGACCGAAATACATAGCGGATCGGCGAAGATAGCGGTCCGGGTCGTGGTATGCAAACAGGGGGCGGCAAGGGTGCAATAAAAAACCGGCGAATCCGTAGATTCGTCGGTTGAATGCACATATTTCATGATTATTTACTCAGCGCGACGGTTTGGCCATCCGCGGCGCTCCACCGGCCTGGCGGCGCTTGACGCTCTTACGCAGGGCGCGCTGCTTGCGCTCGGAGGGCTTTTCGTAATAGGCCCGTTTCTTGACCTCTTTGGTCAGACCTTCCTTTTCGCACAGCTTCTTGAAGCGGCGAAGCATTTGTTCGGCTGACTCACCACTGCGGGCCTTGATGCGGATGGCCATACGGTCACTCCTGATTCATAGACGCTGAAAATCGAGCCCAACAGCATACCCGGGCGGGGGAACGGTTGCAACGGGTCGTGGCGGGGTGGGGGAATGGCGTCACTGGCCCACGACCATGCCGTTGAAGTCGTCGGGATCGGCGGTGTTTGTCGTCGAAGTGAGGGTCACCCCCTTGGGCACGTGATGGTAGATCTTGACCGCTTCCTCCACGCCCGCGGAGAAGGCACTGCCGTCGAACTTGAGCATGTTGATGGTCAGGTTCTGGTGACGGAAGGCATTGCTGCGGCTGCCGGGGGCCACGTTGCGGACGCCGACGCTGCTGGTCGACTGGCTGCCGCTGCCCCAGCGATAGGGTCCGCCGCCGCCGGTGGTGTAGATCCAGCCGTTCGTGCTGAAGTTGGTCCCGGCCAGCGAGAATGAGTCACCGTTGTAGGTCACGTGGCCATCGACGGTGTTAGGCTGCTCCATGTATCGGCAGCCCTCGGAGACCACGACCTTGTTGGAGGGGTTGAGGATGCCTTCCATGCGGAAGCCGGTGTCGTAGTTGCCGGCGATCTCGGACATGTAGGCGCCGCTGTCGCCGTCGGCGGCATCATCGCCCTGCCGGCCGGTCTTGCGCATTTGCCAGACGGTGCTCATGGAGTAGCTACTGACACGGAGCTTGCGGTTTGCCAGGCCGTAGATGTCGCCGCCGGAGTAAAGGCCGGCGTACTCGACGTTGTTGGTCGGGCAGCAGAACTCATCCTGGAAGATCCTGAGCATTCTCTCGGCCGGCACGGAAGGCAGACCCAGCGAGACACCCAGAGCGGGCGAGATCCAGTCGTCAGCCTGCAGCGGGTAGGACGCCCCCCGCGCTGCCTGGGCCACCATCTGTGCGTTGTTGAGGCCGCCGGCAGTGGTCATCAGGTAGCCGGAGGTGTTCATGCCGGGGTAGTAGCCGTCGCCTTCGACGCTGTAGGTGTGCAGGCCCTGGCCGGCGTTGCGGAGGTTGGACATACAGACAGCGCTGCGGCCGGATTCGCGGGCCTTGCCCAAAGCGGGCAGCAGAATGCCGATCAGCAGGGCGATGATGCTGATGACGACCAACAACTCGATGAGGGTGAAAGCAAGGCTCTTGGGGCGGTGGCTGCGGAGCATGGGCTCATGATCCATAGTGCGTGGCGGATGCAGCAAGAGGCCGTCGTCCCGTAGGGCTGTTCAGCGAATGATCATGCCGTAATAGTCGTCGGGATCGACGGTGGCGGCGGGGCTGAGCACCACCGACTTGTTGGGCCAGTAGTACTGGACGCTGCGCGAATCCACGTTGTTGAGTGTCACGCCATGGCCGTCGAAGGCCACGGCATTGATGCTGTCGTTATGGCGGTAGGCGAAGCGGCGGTTGGCGGTGGTGAGATTGCCGCCGTTGTCGGTTTTGAAGGGCGTGCCCACGTACTTGGTCATGGCGGGCGAGTTGTCCATCCAGCAGTCGCCGGTGGTGCTGAACCGTTCACGGCTGTCGAAGTTGACCTGGCCGGCCGCGGTGACGTAGCGCGTGCCATCGAAGGCCACGAGCTTGGCGGACAGATCACCGACCTGGTCGATGCGCGGAGCGTAGGTCTTGGGAACATCCACTTCGCCGGTGAACTGATGGATGCCGCCTTCAGGCGTCACGGCGGGATGGTGCATGAAGAACCAGCGGGATGCGCTGTAGCTGGGAGCGTTGATCTCAGTCGGCGGCACACCCAGCGAGGGACCACCAAACTGGGTGTCGAACTTGGTGTCGGCGTTGCTGGGACACTGAAACTCTTCGTTGAAAAGTCGTTTCAACTTCAGCAGGCGATCAGCAGGCAGGCCCTTACCCAGACCGAGCACGGGAGCGACCCAGTCGAAATTGCAGGTGGGGCTGCCGGGATTCACGGCATAGGGCTGGCTGAGGGTCAGTCCCCAGCCGCTGGTGTTGGGTCCGGGCAGCCAGTCAGCGTTCTCAGCGGTGTAGGCTGAGAGCATCTGCCCGTAGCCGCGCAGATGTCCCAGACAGACTGATCCTCGGGCGACCTCCCGGCTCTTACCCAGCGCAGGCAGCAGGAGGCCGATCAACAGGGCGATGATGCTGATGACCACCAGCAACTCGATAAGAGTGAAAGCGCAACGTGGCGTGCGGTGGTTGGTCAACATAGGCTCGTCATCCCTGGCAAGCGGTTGAACAGTCAATTTCGGAGCAACTTCAACCTGATCGCATGAAGAGGGGGCCGACCCGGTAAGGCCGACCCCCTGTAGATCATAACTGAAAATCATTCACTGGCCGCGGCGACGCAGCATCGCCACAGCGCCCAGGCCCATCAGGGCCAGGCTGGCCGGCTCAGGCACGGTGCCGCCAGGGGTGGTGATCAGAGCGTTGCCGGTGCTGCTGGTGACCTCCACAGCCAGGTCGTCAATGAAGTAGCTGGTGGTGGCGGGATCGGCCGTGGCAGGCGAGCTGTAGAGGCGGGCCTCGATGACCAGAGCCTCATAGCCGCTGGTGTTGGTCCAGCTGAAACTGACCTGCGACCATCCGGTGCCGGCGGTGTAGGTGCTGCTGCCGCTGGCGGAAGTCTGGTAGCTGTTCACGTCGCCGTTGTCGGCCCAGTGACCCCAGATGCGCAGCGAAGGCGAACCATTGCTGCCGGTGCTGTCCCAGCCGTAGAACGAAGCGTTGATGACGTCGTTCACGGAAAGATTTTCGATGTAAGCAATGTAGGCCTGCGGCGTGCCGGAGTGCGGACTTTCGCTGACCGTGAGCATCCGGCTGCCGGTGTTGGGAGTCACGCCCTGGTAAATGGTGACGCTGTTGCTGACCTCATCGCCGGTGGTGACGTTGGCTTCGCCGATCAGATTGCTGCCGGGATCAGCAGGATACTTGCTGAGGATGGTGCCGGTGCCGTCTTCCCAGCCGTACGTGGTGGACATCACCGTCGCGGCCTGAGTCGCCGTTGCCATCAAACCGGCCGCGATGGCCGCACAGATTGTCAGATCCCTGATTCTCATGTTTCGTTTCTCCTTTGAAGAAATAGGTTTCGTTCCGAATCGATCAAGCGTCAAACAAACTACGGGCAGCCATGTTACCTGCCGAGTGTGAGCGTATGACTAACGGCCGCCAAGATGGTTGAACATCGTTTCTCCACCAAGACTATCCCAGAAAACGCCTGCACTTTCTAGCAGCCAAAAGCAAAATTTTCCAGATCGGGTTTTGAACCACGCCCCAGACCTTCCGATGCAGAGCAATCCGCGGACCCGGGCCACGTCTCCCAAAGCAGGTCACAGCCGCCCACGCCGCCCAGAACGTGGGCAAACCTGCTCTCTCGGCCGCCGTGCCGCCTGTTTTTCAGGCATGTCCTCATGCCCGTTGGGAAAATAGATAGACCGTGTGAGCGGAGTATTGCCAGCCGGTTACTTTGAAATTTATTTCTATTCCAACCCGACAACCGACAGGTTTTCCACAGCCGGGGCGACAGCCCATGGGATCAGCTCACCTTCACCGTCAGTTGATCCTCGTCGTTGACGTCCAGCGTCAGCTTCGCACCGTCGGGGATGGAACCCTCGATCATGGCTCGGCCGATGCGCGTCTCGACCTCGTGCTGGAGGTAGCGCTTCAGCGGCCGCGCGCCGTAAACCGGATCGAAACCCGCCGCGGCCACCGATTGACGAGCAGCATCAGTCAGCGTCAGCGTGATCGAGCGCTCAGCCAGGCGGCGGCGCAGATCCTCAATTTGAAGATCGACGATGCGGGCGATCTCTGCCAACTGCAAGGGCTTGAACAGCACCACGTCGTCCACGCGGTTGAGAAACTCCGGGCGGAAATGCTGGCGCAGCGTGCCGAGCACGTTTTCGCGGGCGGTGTGTTCGATCTGGCCGTCGCCGGTCACGCCGTCGAGCAGGTATTGGCTACCGATGTTGCTGGTCATAATGATGACGGTGTTCTTGAAGTTCACCGTGCGGCCCTGGGCGTCGGTGACTCGGCCGTCGTCGAGAATCTGCAGCAGCACGTGGAACACATCGGCGTGCGCTTTTTCCACTTCGTCAAAGAGAATCACGCTGTAGGGCTTTCGCCGCACCGCTTCGGTCAGTTGCCCGCCTTCCTCGTAACCGATGTAGCCGGGCGGGGCGCCGATCAGCCGGCTGACGTTGTGCTTCTCCATGTACTCGCTCATGTCGATGCGGATGAGGTTGTCCTCGCTGTCGAAGAGCGTCTCGGCCAGGGCCTTGGCCAGTTCGGTCTTGCCGACGCCGGTGGGCCCCAGAAAGATGAAGCTGCCGATGGGCCGACGCGGATCCTTGATCCCAGCCCGGGCCCGGATCACCGCATCCGACACCAGCTTGACCGCTTCGTCCTGCCCGATCACCCGGCGATGCAACTGCTCCTCCAGCTTCAGCAGCTTCTCGCGCTCGCCTTCCAGCAAACGAGTGACGGGAATGCCCGTCCAGCGGGCGACGATGCCGGCAATCTGGTCCTCGGTGACCTGCTGCTGGAGGAGTCGGGTATCGGGTTTCGGGCTTCGGGTATCGGGTTCAGCAGAAGCGAGCTGCTTTTCAAGGTTGGGCAACACGCCGTATTTCAACTCGGCGGCCTTGTCGAGGTTGTGATCGCGCTCGGCCCGCTCGATGTCCAGCTTGGTCTGCTCGATCTGTTGACGCAGCTTGGCTTCCTGGCCCAGCGTCTGCTTTTCCTGCTGCCACTGGGCTCGCATGGCGTCGGCCTTGGCCCGCTGGTCAGCCAACTCCTTGCGCAGGGTGTCGAGGCGCTTTTTGCTGGCAGCGTCGGTTTCCTTCTTGAGCGCTGCTTCTTCGATCTCCAGTTGCGTCACCCGCCGCGTCACCTGGTCCAGCTCCGCGGGCATCGAGTCGATCTCCGTGCGGATCATGGCGCAGGCTTCGTCGATCAGGTCGATGGCCTTGTCCGGCAGAAAACGATCGCTGATGTAGCGATGGCTCAGCACAGCCGCCGCCACGCAGGCGCTGTCCTGAATCTTGACCCCGTGGTGGACCTCGAAGCGCTCGCGCAAACCACGCAGGATCGAGATGGTGTCCTCCACCGTGGGCTGATCCACCATCACCGGCTGGAAGCGCCGCTCCAGCGCCGCATCTTTCTCGATGTGCTTGCGATACTCATCGAGCGTCGTGGCGCCGATGCAGTGCAACTCGCCGCGAGCCAGCATGGGCTTGAGCAGGTTGCCGGCATCCATGGCCCCTTCGGTCTTGCCCGCGCCGACGATCACGTGCAGTTCGTCGATGAACAGCAGAATGCCGCCGTCGGACTGCTTGACCTCGTTGAGCACCGCCTTGAGACGCTCTTCAAACTCCCCCCGGAACTTGGCCCCGGCGATCAGGGCGCCCATGTCCAGGGCGAAAATTGCCTTGTTTTTCAGGCCTTCCGGCACGTCCCCCCGGAAGATGCGCTGGGCTAAACCTTCGACGACCGCGGTCTTGCCCACGCCGGGCTCGCCGATGAGCACGGGATTGTTCTTGGTCTTGCGTGAGAGGATGCGCACGACGCGGCGAATTTCCTCATCGCGGCCGATGACCGGGTCGAGCTTGCCGTTGCGGGCTTCCTGCACCAGATCGCGGCCGTAGCGCTTGAGGGCTTCGTAAGTCGCTTCAGGGTCGGCTGACTGCACGCGCTGGTTGCCGCGCACTTGCGTCAACAGGGCCAGGAACACGTCACGGTCAAGGTTGTGCCTGGCCAGCAGTTTCGCCACGTCGCCGTTGCCGCTGAGCATGGCCAGCACCAGGTGTTCGACGCTGACGTACTCGTCCTTGAGGCGCTTGGCTTCCGCCTCAGCGTTGGTAAGCGTCTGCTGAAGCTGCTGCGAGATCATGATTTTCCCGGGCTCCAGGCCCGGTCCGCTGACGCTGGGGCGCTTGGCCAGCAGGTCTTCCAACTCGGTAGCCAGTTGATCGGCATTGGCATCGACGCGGCCCAGCAGGCGCGGGATCAATCCGTCGGATTGGCGCAGTAACGCCAGCAGCAGGTGCGGATCGTCAACCTGTTGATGCCCGAAGCGCGTAGCCAGGTTCTGAGCCTCGCTGAGCGCTTCCTGTGTTTTGTGGGTGAGTTTGTTGAAGTCCATGGTGTGTTTCCCGGTAGTTGTTGGTTGTTAGTTGTTGGTTGTTGGTTCTGCGCAAAGGGCTCGCAACGAAAACCAACAACCATCAGCCAACAACTCATTTCTTCTCCAGTTCCCGCAGTTGTTCGTACAGCTTGCGTTGTTCGTCGGTCATTGTTTTGGGCACGGTGATGCGCAGGCGGACGAACAGGTCGCCTTTGCCGCCCAGTCCTTTGCCCTTGAGGCGCAGTTTTCCACCTGATGACGTGCCCGCGGGAATGGTCATCGTGACGTGGCCGTCGAGTGTGGGCACATCCACTTCGCCGCCGAGGGCTGCGGTGGCGGGGCTGACAGCTACATCGGTGGTCAGATGGTGGCCGTCGATGCTGAAGCGCGGATCGGGCGCGACGTTGACTTTGAGCAGCAGGTGTTGGCCGCGCAAGCGGATCTTCTGGCCCGGTTTGGTGCCGGGTGGGATCTGCACTTCGATCGACCTGGTGCCGTCGGGGCCTTGCAGTTGCAGCGAACGCGATGAGCCGTGGTGGGCTTCGTGCAGGCTGACGGTGATGGCAGCCTCCTGCTCCTGGGGCTGGGCTTGTTGGCGCTGGCTGAAACCCGCAAAGGGATCACCCGCACCGCCGCGGTCGGCCGAACCACCTCCCGCACGTCGGAAGTGTTGGCCGAACAGAGCTTCGAAGAAGTCGGAGAACTGGCCGCCGCCGTGGAAGCTGAAGCCGTGGGCGTTGGGACCACCGCGGAATTCGAACCCCCCGAAGTCCTCGAACCCGGGCGGGGGGCGGAAGTCCTGGCCGGCCTGCCAGTTTTTGCCGAGCTGGTCATAGCGCTGCCGCTTGGTCGGATCCTTGAGCACTTCGTAGGCTTCGTTGACCTGCTTGAACCTGGCCTCGGCTTCGGGGCTCTTGTTGTGGTCGGGGTGATACTGCTTGGCCAGCTTGCGGTAGGCGCGCTGGATCTGCTCGGCCGAGGCGTCCCGCGGCACGCCGAGTGTCTGGTAGTAATCCTGGAATTTCACAGCCATCGCGCTATCTCCCGGTGACCGGTTGCAACAGCCATGCCAGGATCATAGCCACAATTGACGGTATTTCAGGTGGTTATGAGGGCGTGTGATTTTGCGGTGTGCCAGATTGGCAGCCCGGGTTCAGTTCAGCGGGGCGCAGAACCAGGTTGACTGGTTGCCCACGGTGATCTGCTGCAGCAGGTGCAGCTTGAGTTGATCGCCCAGTCGAGCCACCAGGGCGGTGGCCTGCTCGCTGCGGCTGGTAAACAAGTGCAACACGGGGGCGGCATCGAGGTCGAGCTTCAACTGTCGCTGGGTCAGGGCCAGCAACTGGCGGTGCTCGACCGCCCACTGGCGGGCGGCCAGCAACTCGGTGATGGCGTTCTGCAGGTCATCGCCTTCGCGGTGCAGCAGGTGCATGGTGCCGCGCTGATCGAGCGCGATCTCGACCCCCGGAAGTTGCGGGCTGCGAGCTTCGAGCAGCACGGCCCCGGGGAGGGTGGTGATCAGGGCGGCCAAGGAGGGAATTTCGGATTTCGGATTTCGAATTTCGGATTTGTCTGCAACGACTGCCGGTGCGGGTTGAGATGCCGGTTCGCGCTGCGGGCGCGGTTTGCTTGCGACCGGTGCGGGGATATCCATGACGTGGGAGCGGCGCTGGGGCTGGGAACTGCGTGCCTGAGTGGTCGGTGTGGGCTTTGGTATCTCACGATGCGGGACGGGCGATGAATCGCCCTCCGCCGTGGCGGCCGGTTCGATGTGCTCGACCTGGGGGCGCTCCAGTGTGGCGAACCAGTCGCACAGCTTGGGCCAGATCTGGTTGACGCCCTCGAAGGCGCCCAGGCGGCGAACGTGCACCGGCACCATCTGCTTCTGCCAGCCCATCAACTGCACCGGCGTGTTCAGGAAACTTTCCGACGCACTGCGAATGCGGGCTGCGGCCGACTGGGCGGCTGCTTCTTCGCTGCCCATGATCATCAGCCCGATGCGCTTATCCGACACCGTGACATCGGTTTCCGCCCGCTGCTTGAGCATGCGATAGGTGCTGACGATCGAAGCGTCATCCGCTCCGCACAGCAGCGTCCAGTCGTCGAGCGCAAACAATCGCAGGGCTTCCGTGCCGTCCAGGGCCGGCTCCACGTGCACCAGCACGACGGTCACCGCATGCTGACCGGCTCGCACCAGCGCCTGCAGCATGGCCACGATGGCGGGGCGACGGTCGCCGCTCTTGCCCATCTCGATCACCGGCCGGGTCTGGCCCACCGCGTTTTTCGGCTCAACCAGCTCCAGCTCGATGCGTTCACCAGCCACGTGCAGCAGGGCCACCGGCCCATTCTGATCGGCCAGCAATTGGGCGTACTGCTGCAGCCACGGACCGCTGACGCCCGGAAGATTGCCCAGCAGCACCGCTTCCACCTGCGCGCCAACCATGGGCTGCGGTTCGGGTGGAGCTTTGATGGCGGTGGCGGATTCTTTGGATTCCTCGTCATCGGTCAGGCGCAGGAACGGCGCTTCTTCGGTTCGGCCGTTGGCGGCACGATGGGCGCCGGTCACCGCATCGAGTTGCTGTTGCTGCTCGGATTTCTCTTCATCCGCCGGAGGTTCACTTCCGGGGGCGGGGGTGGAGAGTTTGGGTTTGAGGCGGATGGGGGGCGGGGCGTCCAGGGGATCGCTGGGCTTGCGCACGGTCTGGCCATCCGGGCTGATGCCGGTCAGGTAGAGATCAGCCAGGTCGTCGAGGGCCTGTTTAGTGCGTTCGTCGTCCATGACGGGAATGGTTGTTGGTTGGTGGTCTTTGGTTGTTGGTTTTGATGTCAGTCAGCGGTTTCCAGGAACCCAGGACCAACAACCAACAACTACAAACTGGAAACCTCGATCACGTTGTTCACTTCGCCGTAGGGGTTGGACTCGGTCTTCTCATTGTAGGGGTCCGCCACCCACTGGCCATCGACCACCAGGCGATACTGGTAGCGGCCGGGCGGCACGGGAACGCAGGCCTGCCAGACGCCCAGTTGCTCGTTGGCGATCATGGGCGTGCGCTCGGGATTCCAGCCATTGAAGTCGCCGGCAATCGCCATGCGACGGGCCATGTCGGCCGGCTGCACGAACAGCAATCCCTGCGTGGTGGGGCGGACGCCATAGACACTGGTCAGTCGCTCGCGCACCTGCACGTTGCTGCTGATCATCGGCCGATCGTCGGAAGCTCGGCTCAGGGGATTCAGATCAGCATCCACACGCACCGGCTGGCGGCCAGGCTCAACCAGATCCTCGGCAATCATGTCTTCGTCGCTACTGAGGCGGGCGGAGATGGCTGCGGTGCGGGCGCTGAGGGCCCGGGCCCGTTCCACCAACTCGGCAGCCCGGCTCATGGCGGCATTGCGGGGCGGACTGCTGGTGGCGATCAGCGGATCACTGGCCTCAGCACCGACGCCGGCTGTTTCGTACTCGTCCATGCTCGGCGGCAGCGGCGGGTTGGCCATCAGCCAGGCGTACAACCGCTCGAAATCGGCCATGCCCCGGCTGGCGGCATCGTATTCGGTGATGGGCTGGCCGAAGCTGGCTGCCTCTTTGAGCTTGCTGTTGAAGTTGATGACCACCGGCAGCAGCTTGCCGGCAAACTGCCGCTTCAACTCGCTGAGGATCTCGCGGGCCAGCTTGGTGCGAACGTCGTACATCGTCGCCAGCACGCTGAAACGTACGTGGTGACCAGCCCGGCGGGCCAGCATCTCGATGGTCTGTTCCTGCCGCACCGAACCCTGCAACGCGAAGTAGCCGGTCTCGACGGGGATGATCACCTCGTCGGCGGCCCGTAGTGCGTTGAAGGTCAGCAATCCGATGGACGGCGGGCAATCGACCACGCAGAAGTCATAGCGCTGCTGCACGGTCGAAAGCACCTGGGACAGCCGGCGATCACGGTCGGCTGCCCCAGATAGCTGCTGTTCAATGCCTGCCAGTTGAATGGTGGACGGGGCCAGGTCGAAGTTGCGGCTGATCTGCCAGACGATGTCCGCCACCGCGATCGAGCCGTCGAGGCCGGCCCGCATCAGGTCAGATGTGGAGCGTTCGATCTGGGCTTCGGGCACCGCCAGACCCATGGCACAGTGGGCCTGGGGATCCATATCCACCAACAGGGTGCGATGACCCTGGGCCGCCAGTGTGGCGGCAAGGTTGATCGAGACGGTGGTCTTGCCGCAGCCGCCTTTCTGGTTGATGATCGCGATGGTCCGCACGCCGCGCGCCTTCCTTGGCCGTCGGGGGACAAGTAATGTCGTTGTCATCGACGTGCATCCGAGAAAATCTTGAATATCAGGCAGGCAGTAGGGAGTAGGCAGTAGGGAGTAGGGTTTCTGGTCGGCAGACGCCACCGAATGCGAAACCCTACTGCCTACTGCCTACTCACTACTCCCTACAATGCCCCCCATGCGATTGATCCTGGCCAGCAAATCCGCACGTCGGGCCCTGCTGTTGCGCGAGGCGGGGTACGTGTTCGAGGTATCTGCGCCGACGTTTGATGATCCGGCGAACCCGGTTCAGATCGATGGTCACTCCCCGCAACAGGTGGCGATGGACTTAGCCGCGCAAAAGGCGCTCAGCCTCAACCCCGGCGGAGGCCGCTTCAGCGGCCGTGATTCCGACCCCACCGACATCGTGATCCTGGCGGCCGACACCATCTGCGTTGGCGGTGATGGAGCGTTGATCGGCACACCCGACTCAGCCGATGTGGCGGGGCGGATGATCCAGGCCTTCCTGAACAGCGCCCACCAGGTGGTCAGCGGTGTCGCCCTGCGTCGCGGCGGGCAGGTGGTGACGCTGGCGGACAGCGCCGAGGTGGTCTTCGGGCCGCTGGAAAAGCAGCAGATCGACGATTACCTGGCCGGCGGGCAATGGCATGGCAAGGCGGGTGGGTACAACCTCTTTGAGCGACAGGCAGCCGGTTGGCCGATCAGCGTGCAGGGCGATCCGACCACGGTGGTGGGATTGCCGATGCAGAAGCTGACAGTGGCGCTGGCGCGATGGGGTATTTCCGCCGCATGAACCTTAGCCGCATGATCCCGGTGTTCGATGGCTCGGACGCCTCGCTGCGGGCGGCCGCGTTGCGCGGCATCTTGCGCTGCGCTGAGCCCGTGTATCGCTGCGCGGTGCGCCGGCGCAACCGGGCCTTCGATCGCGGCCATCGCAAGCCCGTGCACCTGGGACGCCCGACGATCAGCGTCGGCAACATCACCACCGGCGGCACGGGCAAAACGCCCATGGTCATCGACCTGGCTCGCCGCCTCGAACTTCCGGGCATTCTCCTGCGCGGCTACCACGGTGTGGATGAAACACTCGAGCTGCGCCAGGCTGTCGGTGATGCCGCCCAGGTCGAAGCCAACCCCGATCGTGCCGCCGGCGCCCGCACACTGCTCGCCCGCGCTCCGCAGACGCGCGTGCTGCTGCTGGACGACGGCTTCCAGCATCGCCAGGTGCAGCGCGATCTGGACCTGGTGCTGATCGACGCATCGCGGCCGTTCGGCTTCGATCATCTGCTGCCGCGCGGATTGCTGCGCGAGCCGGCTGAGAATCTGAAGCGCGCTGATGCGGTGATTGTCACCCGCTGCGATCAACTGCATCCCGACGTGCTGTGCGAGCTGGACAACCGTGTGATCGAGTTGACCGGCAAGCCGCCCATCGCCCACGTGTCGCATCGCTGGTCCGCCCTGCGTTGCGACGGATCGCCCGACATGTCGTTGGACGACTTCCGGGGCATGCGCGTGGTGGGCGTGTGCGGTATCGGCAATCCGGAAGCGTTCGAGCGCACGCTCAAGAAACTTGCCGGTCGCGTGCAGGCGATGGCGATGTTCGAGGACCATCATCACTACAGCCGCGGCCAGATCATGGGCATCATCGACCAGGCCAGGCACGATTTCGCCGACGCGGTGGTGACCACGGAGAAGGATTACGTCAAGTGGCGACCGCTGCTCAAGGGCGTGCAGCCGGCATTGCCCGTGCTGCGCCCGGTGCTGACGATGAGCTACCGGCACGGCGAGGATGCCCTGGAAGCCCTGGTGCGCAAGGTCGTCCGCTGAGCGAGCCGCAGCGTGTCGCCGCAGTTCCGCCGCGACACGCGGCAGCTCGCCCGAACAGATAAGCTATGTCCCGTGAGTTACACGCAACAGCCCGACAACCTGGTGTCCATCCTCGACCGCTGGCGGCCGACCCGCATGATCGTCGTCGGCGACTTCATGCTCGATCGGCACATCTACGGCAATGCCGAGCGACTGTCGCCCGATGCCCCGGTGCCGGTGCTGGCGCTGGACCACAAGCAGCACTGTCCCGGCGGGGCGGCCAACGTGTGCCTCGACCTCTGCGCCCTGCGCTGCCAGGTGCATTGCGTGGGTGTGGTCGGCAACGACGTGCACGGCCGCACGTTGCGCCAGGAGATGCGCAAGGCCGGCTGCAAAGTGACCGGCCTCGTGGCTGTCAACGATCGACCTACCACGGTCAAACACAACTTCGTCGGCCTGGCTCAACATCGCCATCCGCAGAAGATGTTCCGCGTTGACGAAGAGAACCGTTCGCCGATTTCGTCCGACACCGAGAAAAAGCTGCTGGCCAAAATCGAGCCGCTGCTCAAGCGGGCCGACGTGCTCTGCATCGAGGACTACAACAAGGGCGTGCTCACCCCCGGGCTGTGCCAGGCCGTCATCAAGCTGGCGAAAAAAGCCAAGGTTCCGGTCTTCGTCGATCCGGCCGCGATCAGCGATTTCTCCAAGTACCGCGGCTGCACCTGCATCACGCCCAATCGCAGCGAAGCCTCGCTGGCCACCGGCATCAACGCCGCGGCTGCCAACGGGCGCACGCTCGAACGCATCGGCCGGCGCTTGCAGCAGGATCTGTCGATCGCCAACGTGGTGCTGACGCTGGACCGCCAGGGGTTGATGCTGGTGCGGACCAGGCAGCCGCCGCTGCACGTGCCCACGCAGGTGCGCGAGGTGTATGACGTGACCGGGGCCGGCGACATGGTGCTGGCGGCATTGGCAGCCGGTTGCGCCAACGGGCTGGATTGGCCGCAGTCGCTGGCGCTGGCGAATCTCGCAGCCGGGCTGGAGGTCGAGCGCTTCGGCGTGGTGCCCATCGCCCTGCACGAGCTGCTGCTGGCCGAGCTAGAGCGACACCGGGCGGAATCAGGCAAGCTGCGCACGCTCGATCAGTTGGCCGTCGAGCTGGACGCCTACCGCGCTCAGGGCAAGAGCATCGTCTTTACCAACGGCTGCTTCGACATCCTGCATGCCGGGCACGTGCAGTACCTGCGTCAGGCCCGCCGCCTGGGCGATCTGCTGGTCGTCGCCATCAACAGTGACCGCTCCATCCGCAAACTCAAGGGCGCCGGCCGGCCGGTCAACACGCAGCTCGACCGCGTCATGGTGCTCAGCGAGTTGTCGAGCGTGGATTACATCGTGATCTTTGACAGCCCCACGCCCGAGCCGCTGTTGCGTCGGCTCAAGCCGCACGTGCTGGTCAAGGGCGCCGACTACAAGCGCAAACAGGACGTGGTGGGCTGGCAGATCGTGGAAAGCTACGGCGGCCGCATCGAGCGCGTGGGCCTGATCGAGGGCCTGAGCACCACCAACATCATCCGCAAAGTCCGTGGGCAACCGTGATTCGATTCAGACAGGATGACAGGATTTACAGGATCGACAGGATCAAGAGAAATTGTTATTCAATTCATCCTGTTAATCCTGTCCATCCTGTCAAAATCATCACTCTCCGGACTTCGCTTTTTCCAACAGCTTTTGCAGCGGATCAATCTCCGCATTGCGCGAATTGGTGCGGCGAAGGCGGTCGATCATGCGCTGGGCGTCGTCGAACTGGTTCGCTTTGATCATCCATTTGGCGGCCTCGGCGATGAAGGTTTCGTTGGCCGGGTCGATGGAGGTGAGTTGCTCGTAGAACGCAGCCGCCTGCTGGGGTTGGCCCAGCATGGCCCAGCACTCGGCCAGCTTGCCGGCCGCGTCGGGTTGGATCAAACGTCGCGGCGGCAAACTGTTGAGCGTCTTGAGCGCTTCGCCCGGCTGGTTGTCGCGCAGCAGCAGGGCAGAGCGGCTCAGCACGTAGGCGTTCTGGAATTTCGTCTCGCCGGCCGCCAGCTTGATCGCTTTGTCGATCTGGTCGATGGCCAATTTCAGCTTGTTCTGCCGGGCATACAGATCGCTCAGCAGCGCGTAAGCCCGATGCGATGAGGCGTCGATGCGCAGGGCCTCGAGCAGTTCCATCTCCGCCTGGCTGTATTCCTTCTTGCGGATATAAACTTCTGCCAGGTGGGCACGGTAGCGCGGGTTGGAGGTGTTCAGGCCCACCGCCTGCGAGAATTGCCGCTCCGCATTGTCCAGGTCGCCGCGCTGCAGGGCCAGCGTGCCGGCATTGATCCGCACCTCAGCCTGTGAGGGATCCAGCGCTAAAGCTTCGTCGAATTCAGCGGCCGCTTCGTCCAGATCCTGTTGCAGCATCAGCAGGTTGCCCAGCATGACGTGCCCGGCGGCGACCTTGGGATAACGCTGCACGTACTGGCGGGCGTCGGTGGTCAGCAGCGACAGATCGCTGTTGTTTTCCAGAGCGTTCTGGAAGCGCGTCTGCAAGATGTCCAACTCGCGCTGGGCCTGCTTCTGATCGTACCCCGCCCCCGCCCCCGCCCCCGGAAGGGATGACGATGATGACGGCGGTGCGGAGCGATCGCAGGCATACAGCGTCACGGTCATCAGCAGCAACAGCCACAGCAGCGGACTTCTCATGCTGCAAGCGTAGCAGGGCTGAGGGCCGCTGCAAACGTATAATCCAAACCATGGTCGAGCTTCGCCGCACGGTGCGTTTCTGCATCAACGACCCCTGCCCGGGTGACGGCCCCGGCGGGCGCGATAACACCTTCAGCGCCTGGCCGGCCATGCGCGGACTGGGCAGGTACTACGAACTGGAGGTGACCTGTTGCGGCCGGCCCGATGCACAGTCGGGCTATCTGATGAACATCAAGCGCATCGATGAGGCGGCCCGGTCCGCTGCGCTGCCCCTGTTGGAGCAGGCCGTCGCCAGCGGCGGGGCGGTGACGCTGGGCGACCTGATGCGTAGGATGTTACAGGCCCTGGAGCCGAAACTGGATCACAGCGTCGAGCGCTTGCGTCTGGCCCTGACGCCGTACTTTTCTCTGAGCATTCGGAGCCGGAGCATGGACCGGATCGAGATCAGCCAGCAGTACGAGTTCTCCGCCGCCCATCGCCTGCACGTGCCGCAGTTAAGCGAGCAGGAGAACCGCCAGCTTTTCGGCAAGTGCAACAACCCGGCCGGCCACGGGCACAACTACCGCTTGGAGGTGGCGGTCAGTGCCGCCATGGACGAGCGCGGCTCGGTGATGCCCGTCGAGCGCCTGGACAAGCTGGTCAACGCGGCGGTCATCGAGAAGCTGGACCACAAGCACCTGAACCATGATGTGCCGCAGTTCGCCGCGTTGAATCCGTCGGTCGAGCACATCGCCCAGGTCATCTGGGATATGCTGGCCGAGCCGGTGGTCAGCCTGGATGCCCGACTGCAGGAAGTCAGCGTGTGGGAGACGAGTAAAACCGTGTGCACCTACCGGGGCCCTCAAACTCAGGCTGAGCCATGAGCGACTGGCAATTGTGGCAACTGGGGCGAGCCTACTGGAGCCTGGCGGCCATCGCGGCCCTCGGGTTGTTCGGCATCACCATTCTGGTGAGTCTGCTGGCGGCCTGGCGCCGCTACGGCCTGCACCGCCGACAAATCGAAGCCCGCCGGGCGGCTCATCGTCGCACCGAAATGCAGGACCTGTGGCGTCTGGGAGGCAAACGCCTGGCCAGCATGCTGCCGCCGACTCCGGTTGAGCGCGACCTGCACCTGGAGGACGACGAAGACCTCGATGATGAGGATGATGACGACGAAGATGACGAGGGGGACGACGATCGTGAATGGTGGCAGAAGGGATAGGGGGGGGGGAATTCGAATGACGAAATTCGAATGACGAATGACGAATACCCAAAGCCTTCGTCATTCGTCATTTGAGCATTCGTCATTCATTCGTCATTCGAATTTCATCATTCGAATTATCCGCAGCTAACCGCGGCCCTCGTCATTCGAGTTTCATCAGACATCTTCCCGTTCCCTTGCACGATTCACATTCATCGACCGTGCCCGAGACGTGGCGCAGGCAGTAGTTGATGCGTGAGCCGATCACCTCGTGCATCATTGGATGCAGGCCGATGGGTGCGGTGACCATGTGAGCGACGCCGGGATGGCGGCGGGCGGCGGCGGCCACCAGCGCGGGAATGTCCGTGTCCCAGTGCTTGCCCGGCAGCAGGAAGTAAGGGCAGACCACCACGCGCTTCGCTCCATGTGCCACGCAGCGGTCGAAGGCGGTGCCGATGGTTGGTTCGGACATTTCCATGTGGGCCGGCTCAACGATGCGGTAGGGCGCGTGCTCGTTGAAGTGCGCCACGAAGTGCTCGAACATCAGGTTGGATTCGCTGCGCCTTGAGCCGTGATCCACGATGATCACCGCGGTGTGTTCAATGTCCTGCGTGTAGTCGGTCATGGCGTGCTCGCTTCCATCACAGTCGTGGTGCGGCCAGTATAGGCCGGGTTGTAGGCCAGTTCTTCCAGCAGGGCGTCGGCAAAATCCACCACCCGCTCGCCGCCGGCAGCGTTGATCTTCCAAGCCAGGTCGGTGGGCTGATGGTAGTCCTCGTGCAGGCCCGTGAACAGTTGCAGCACGGGCAGGCCGATGTTGGCGAACGGCTCGTGATCCGCCACGGCGATGACGATGGGAATGGGGCGCAGTTGCAGCTCGGGCGTGCGCTTTTGGGCGGTCGTGATCACCTGCGGCCACCACGGCGCGGTCTGGTTGCCGATCACATACAGCGTGTGGTCGCGCAGACGCCCGACCATGTCCAGGTTGATCATGGCGGCCGTGCGATCCAGGTCGAACGCCAGATTCTTGCGGTGGGCCGCGAAGTATCTCGAACCGCGCAGGCCGTGCTCTTCGCCGCTGAAGCCGACGAAGATCAGCGTGCGCCGCGCTGCAGCCGGGTCGTGCTCGGCGCGCCGGGCCCAGCGCCGGGCCAGCAGCAGCATGACAGCCGTGCCGGAAGCGTTGTCGTCGGCACCCGGGAACATACCTTCGCGTTGCGTGCCGATGCCCAGGTGATCGTAATGGGCGCCGATGATGACGCACTGTTCCGCCAGATCGCCGCGGCCGGGCAGCCTGGCAGCCACGTTGTGGATCGTCACCTCGCGCCCGCGGAAGTGGAATGAAACTGCCTGCAGGAATTGATGGTCGATGAATGCAGGCTCCACGCCATCGTCGCTTTGCAACTGCTCGAGCACGAAATCGCGAGCCCGCTCCAGGCC
>CAYYGM010000060.1:0-24804 GCA_964471555.1 uncultured Phycisphaeraceae bacterium | reverse complement strand
GGCAACGTCAACCTGGCCGACCTTCAGATCCTCGGCGACAACTGGGGTTTCGGTGTGACCCCGGATGTGTCCTTTGATGAGGCGCTGGCGGGCATCGTGATTCCTGAGCCGGCTGCCCTGGCGCTGCTGGTCGCGGCGGTGCCGTTCGTGCTGCGACGGCGCGGTTGAAACAGATCACACGGTTGACTGGAGCCTGGCGGGCGGTGATAACACCCGTCAGGCTCCGGTCGCTGTTGATCGGGCCATGATCTCGGTGGTGCATGATAGATGGGGTGCTGATGCGACAATTCCTGCTCTGCGTTTTCCTAACCGTCGTTGTAGCGCAATCCGGGTGGGGACAGATCGTGGTGTTCGATGAGCACGGCCCGGCCGCGGGCTATCAGATCGTTCGCGGCGAACTGGTCGATTCACCGGACGGCAGCGGGGCGAAAGTGCTGCGGCGCGAGCATCAGCCGGAGAAGGGCGACTGGGACACGCTGCGTTTGCAGACCGACAAGCCGCAGCCGCTCAAGGGCCGGCGCTGGCTGCTGAGCGCTTCGATCAACATCCTGCCGCGGCAGAACCAGCCCACGCGCCTGCGCCGCATCGATCTGATGATGGACGACAATACGGGTTCGATCGCTTTCGAAGCCGATGCCGCCCATTACAAGATCGACGGCAAAGAGGTTCCATCTCAGTTGTGGATCAACTTCGACAGCGATCCGCGCACCTGGCAGCAGTTGCAGTTGGATATCAGCTCCGGCCCGGGCGTGAACCTGAACGCGGCCCTGGTGCGGATTTCATTTCTGTTCACCAATCCGCTCGACCTGTATGTGCGCGACGTTCGCCTGGTCGAAGTGGGCGGTGCCAGCGTTGGACAGAACAAGAGCATCCAGACGCGCGAGCAGGCCGGCGGTTACGAATGGGTCAGCGATTGTCCGTATCGCTTGATGGTGGCCTGTCCGCCCCTGCCGCAGGGTGTCAAGCGTCCGCTGGCGTGGGCGAGCATGGATGTGACGGACTGGCTCAACCGCGGGCTGATCGATGCGCCGGGCTGCGATCCAGCCTCGGTGCGGGTGGTGGAGTACGATCCATCGACGCAGAAGCCGGTGGTGCAGCGAGCGGGCGAAGGTGAAGCGGCACTGCTGGTGCCGTGCAAGATGGAGCGTTGGCCGCGCCTGCCGATGCCGTACAGCCGCAGTGAGATGCGCCGGCCGCTACAGGTTTCCTGGCTGCGCCGCGCCGATGGGCCGACCCGGCCGACCTATGCGATCTATTTCGACCTGATCGGCAAGGAGAATCGTCCGCCCATCGATTCGCCGGCGTTGATCGGAGCTGGTGATGCGCTGGCTTTCGGGCAATCGGTCAAGCCGGTGCCCGCTCGTGGCACGCCGATTCCCATCGACTACAACGGTGACGGGCTGCTGGACCTGATCACGGTGCTGGGCATGGTGCCCGAGCGCGGTGCGTTTCTGATGATCAACCACGGCTCGCGCCAGCGCGAGTTGTTGTCGGAGCCGATCTACATCGGTCAGCAGCGAGTGGGCGGCACGCCGCAGGTTGCGGACATCGACGGCGACGGCAAGCTCGACCTCGGCCAGCGCGGCGGGTTCTATCGTGACCTGCTGGGCAAGGGATTTGACGACTACGTGGCTATCGACAACGTGCAGCCTGCGTTCGATATCTCGCGCACCATGCCCGAAAGCCGCTCCGGGGAGAACTGGTCTTTCGTTGACTGGGACGGCGACGGCGTCACCGACGTGATGATCGGCGGCAACTACTGGTGGGAATACGGCTGGACCATGGCCTATGACCATCAAGGCAACTGGACGCGCGGGCCTCTGCGCGGCTGGTTCTATTTCTTCCGCAACATCGGCGACAACCAGCATTTCGTGCTCGACTTCCCGCAGCGCTTGACCACCACGGATGGCAAGGTCGCGGATGTTTACGGCTACGCCAGCCCCGTCACCGTGGACATCGACCGCGACGGCGACCTGGACCTGATCTCCGGCGACTTCCTCGATGGACTGTGGGTCTTTGAAAACGTCGGCTCACGTACCGAGCCCAAACTCGCGCCGCCGGTTGCGCTGAAAACCACCGAAGGGGACTTCCATGCCCAGCGCGAGGTCGTCACGCCCGTGGTCTGCGATTGGGATGGCGATGGCGACGATGACATCCTGATTCGCTGCGAAGGTTCGCTGGCCACGCTGCTGGAAAACACCTCTAACGGCGCCGGCGGCATGCCGACGTTCCTGCCCGAGCGCAGGCTGGACTGCCGCGATGATCGTCTGGCGGTGGGTGAGTTGCCCGTGGTCGATATGCACGACTGGGACGGCGACGGCGACCAGGACCTGATCTACGGCAACAGCAGCGGTGACTTCGGCTGGTACGAAAACACAGGCTCCGACGGCCAGATCACATTCGCCAATGACAAGCTGTTCACCGTGGATGGCAAGCCCTATCGCGTCATTGCCGGGCCCAACGGTTCGATTCAGGGACCGGCCGAGGGCCTGTGGGGCTACACCGTGCCCGACGTGGCGGACTGGGACGGCGATGGTCTGCCCGACATCATGTACAACAGCATCTGGGGCCTGATCGAGTGGCTGCGCAATCCCGGTCCGGCAGGCACCAGCGCGATGTCCGCGCCGCAGCCGGTGATGGTGCAGTGGCCGGGCGCTGCGCCCAAGCCGGCCTGGCGCTGGTGGGATCCGAAGCCGGGCCAGTGGTCCACGCAGTGGCGCTGCAACGTGCGCATGATCGACTGGGACGGCGATCAACTGCTCGATGCCGTCAGCCTGGACACCGAAGGTTTCCTGGTGTTGCATAAACGCTACCGTGAGGGCGGGCAGTTGAAGCTGGGTCCGCCGCAGCGCATTTTCAAGGGTAGTGACGGCGAACCCTTCCGCGCTAATCCCGTGCGCCCCGGCAACAGCGGCCGCATCAAGTTCGACTTTGCCGACTGGGATGGTGACGGTGATCGCGATTACATGCAGGTCGTGCCCGCCTCCTGGCATCGCGGCAATGCGGTGTGGTACGAGAACACCGGCAGCGATGATGCGCCCGTGCTGGAAGAGCGCACGGACCTCGGCGACGTGGTGCTCACCGGTCATACGAGCAGCCCGCGCTGGATTGATCTGGACGGCGACGGCGAACTCGATGTGCTGATCGCTGCGGAGGACGGCCACTTTTACTTTTTCAGCCGTCCTTACATCGAGCACAAGGATGAGTTCGAAGCCAAGCCGTTGTTTGATCAAGCACACTAGCGCGTGTTCTGAAATCCTGGTATCGAGTGATGCGGTTTGCGAAAAAAACCTGGGCGTGCCAGCTTTAACTGGGATGCATGCCGGCCGGCATGCCGACTGAAGTCAGCACGCCCTGAAGCATGGGTTTTTCGTGGGATTGATATGATTGGGCGCCACTGTCGCGTGCGGCAGTGCACGGTTGTCTGCACGGCCGACGCGCGGCTGCGGCATCCGCTACAGCGATCCTGGACACGCTCTGATCACCCATTCATCTGAACGCTTGCCTGCAGGCAGCCGTCCGTCGGCCTGCGCGTCTCTGTTGTCCGATGCTGCTTCCGGTCCGGTCTCGACCGAGGTATTGCAGTTACATGCTATTAATTGCAAGTTTTGTGCTATTTCTTGGGCATTTTTATGCTGTATCATCCATATACATGTTTGGGAGTGTTTCCAGGGCCAATACCCATTTCCACCCAGAGAAGGAGATACCACATGTTCCGCAGATCAACCGGACAATGCCTGACAATTCTGGCCATGCTCGCCATCGCCGCGTCGAGCAAGGCGCTGGATATCGCTCAGTGGGACTTCGACCTGCCCGGCGGCGTCAACATCGGCGACGCCTTCGTCAGCGACACGGATGTGATCAACGGCCTGGTCGCCAACGCCAGCACCACCGCCCCGACTTATGGCGATCCCGCTCCGGCGCTGGCCGGCAGCACCGCCTCGCTGCGACTCACCGGCGGCTCCTTCGCCCGTGTGGCCGATGCCGACATCCTCACCGGTCACGATCAACTCGCCAACGGCTACGCCAGCTACTCCATTGATGTCTGGATCAAGCTCGCCACCAACAGCGCCACCGCACAGGTCTTCCGCAAGACCGGCCTGTCCGGCAGCAACACGCCCGGCATCGAACTCTACACTCAGGCCGGCGGCGCGATCGGGCACGGCATCCACGGCGTCGACGGCCTGCCTGTCAACAAAGCCGCCAGCAGCGCCTTGGCGGTCGACACCTGGCACCACGTGCAGACCTATTGGGACGGCGCCAACCTGATCGTGGCCGTTGACGGGGATGAAAAGATCAACACCGCCTATGCCACCTCGATCATCAACACCGACGTTGACTTGGGCATCGGCGCCCTGATCCGCTCCAACGGCAGCACGGGGCAGTATTTCGACGGCTGGATTGACGGCCTGAAGATCAGCACCGACTCGCCGTTCGCCGTTGCACTCCACCCCGGCGACGCCAACGGTGACGGCATCGTCAACCTGGCGGATCTACAGATTCTCGGTGACAACTGGCAATCCACCACGGCCACCTGGGCGGAGGCTGACTTCACCGGCGACGGCAACGTCAACCTGGCGGACCTGCAGATTCTCGGCGACAACTGGGGCTACGGCGTGTCACCGGACGTGTCCTTCGATGAGGCGCTGGCGGGCATCGTGATTCCTGAACCGACCAGTCTGGCGCTGCTGGCTGTCGCCGGGCTGCTGGCTCTGCGTAGCCATGCGTCTCGTTAATGAAGTTCCCCCTCGCGCGGAGATCGTTGAAAGACGGTCTTCGCGCTTTCGGTCATGATGGCCGGTTTCCCGTATTCCCGCTGAGGCGCGCCATGCCACAACGCAAAGGATTCACGTTGATCGAACTGTTGGTGGTGATTTCCATCATCGCCCTGCTGATCGCCATACTGCTGCCGGCCCTGAGCAAAGCCCGCGAGCAGGGCAAGCGCACGCTTTGCCTGTCCAACCTGCGCCAGTTGACCGCGGCCGGCCTGTCCTACGCCATCGATGACAACGACGGCAACGTGCCTCGCTCCAGTGACAAGCGCGTCATGTTGCCTTACGAATGGCGCGAGCTGACGTTTGTCAATCCCATGAAGTCTTACATCACCAGCAAGGTCGAGAACCTCGGTTCCTGTCCGTCGGTCGATTTGCCCCTGGCTCACTACGGTGGCGGCGGCGATCCCTACTACGAGACGCAGCAACTCTGGCTGCCCGGTCTGGCCGAGCAGGACGATCCAGCCACCAATCCGCTGTTCCCGACCCGGGGCTACTTCGTGGAAGATCCGCCCTCGGCGGCGCTGCTCAATCTCATCAACGAGCCGGGCAACAAGCGCGTGACCGCGGACATGAACCTGTACCTGTTCCGCAACGGCGGCGAATCGCGCTCCAATCACGGCGGCTGGTTCTTCGGCGTCGGCATCGGCGATTGGCTGAATCGCATCCCCGGCGGAAATAGCACCTTCGCTGACGGTCACGGCCGATGGTCCAACGTCGATTCCATGGGCGCCAATGACACCCGGCCCGTTGACCAGTTCGGCGCACGCTACACGCACTCCGGCCCGGCCACCAATCCCACCCGGCCGTATTTCTGGTAAACCTACAATTAACCGTTTCATCCTCAGCTCACGGATTTTTTCATGCAACAAACCACGACACGCTATCGCATGCTCTCGACTGCAATCCTCGTCCTGGCGGCCATGACTTGCAGCGCAGCCTACGGGCGCGATATTGCCCGCTGGTCGTTCGACGGCCCGTCGCCCGGCGATAACGTGTTCGCTGTGGATTCGGTCAACGGACTCAAAGCCATCGCCTTCAACAATCCAGCCGCGATCAGCCGGACGCAAGGCGCCCTGCGCTTGGACAACGCCAAGCTCAGCGACCGCGATGGGGCGGTGCTACTGGTTGAGGATTCGCCGCTGCTGACCAACAACAGCGATTCCGGGGGCGGCACGCCGCTGCGTTCGCTGTCGATCGAAGTCGATGTCAAGCTCGAATCGGTGGGCCAGCAGATGCAGATCGTGCGCAAGACGGACGGCGACATCGGCTACGAACTCTACATCACCGCCAACGGGCATGTTGGTTTCCGCATCAAGGGCAGCGACGGCACCCTGCAGCGCACCAGCAAAAACACCATTGCTGCCGACGGCAAATGGCATCACATTGCCGCCACCTGGTGCGCCGACGAGGCCACCTACACCGGCCAGGTGCGCGTTGATGAGATCGTCACCAGCGCCGCCCGCGACATCGGCACACTCACCGACACCAAGGCGCCACTGATCATCGGCGGACTTTATCGCAATGAACACGACCTCGGCCAGCGCTTCAGCGGCCTGATCAACAACGTGGTCATCAGCAGCGATCGTTTCGACCTGATGCACAAGTCCGGGCGCATCGACCCCACACCAGTCAAACCCACCGGCCAACACCTGCTCAATCAGCCGGGCTTCGTTTCCGCCCAGTGGATTGCCGATCCGCCGCCCACGCCGGAGTGCCATGCGGGAACGATCGCGCAGGCCAGCGACGGCTCGCTGCTGGCGGCATGGTTCAGCGGCACGTACGAGGGGCACGTCGATGTCGGCATCTGGCAGTCGCGTTACGAGCTCGGCCGCTGGTCGAAGCCGGAGGAAGTGGCTAACGGTGTGCAGGCGGACGGATCGCGCACTTCAACCTTCAACCCGGTGCTGTTCCAGTATCCCGATGATGGTCCGATGCTGCTGTTCTACATGGACGGCACGCTGGAAGGGGCGCGCGGCAATCTCAAGACCAGCAAGGACGGCGGGCACACCTGGTCGCCAGCGCAGCGCCTGCCCGACGGCATTCGCGGTGCGGTCAAGAACCAGCCCGTGCTGCTGGATGACGGCACGCTCATCTGCCCGGACAATCACAAAGATCTGGTCTTCTATCGCACCAACGATCAGTGCCAGAGCTGGCTGGAGACCGGCATTGCGCCCCACAACGGGTTGGAGGCGATTCAGCCGGCCATCCTGGTCCACAGCGATGGCAAATTGCAGGCCCTGGCCCGCTCGCACTCCGGCTCCATCGTCACCACCTGGTCGCAGGACAGCGGCGCAACCTGGTCGCCGGTGGAGAAGACGGATCTGCCCAACAACTTCTCCGGCATCGACGCCACCACGCTCAAGGACGGCCGCTTTGTGCTGGTTTACAACCATGCGGGGATTCCCGAGGGCAAGTGGGGCGGTCCGCGCACGCCGTTGAACGTGGCGGTTTCCGAGGATGGCATCCACTGGCAGGCGGCCGTCGTTTTGGAAGATGAATCCGGCGAATATTCCTATCCTTCCGTGATCCAGTCTGATGATGGAATGGTGCAGGTGGTGTACACTTGGCATCGCACCCGCATGAAGCACGCTATGCTGGATCCTTCGAAGTTCCAGCTTCGCCCGATCGTTGACGGACAGTGGCCCCAGTGAAGTTTTTCAGAAAGCCCGATGAAACAGTCCTGTAACAACAAAAAGAATTCGAGTCACCCGGTGTCGATCATCCTGGACACCGACATGGGCAACGATATCGATGATGCCTTAGCCCTTGCGATGCTGCACGCCTTGGAGAGCCGCGGAGAGAGCAGGCTTCTCGGCGTCAGCATCTGCAAGGACAATGCCTACGCGGCAGCTTACGTCGATCTGATCAACACCTTCTACGGCCGCGGCGGCATTCCCCTGGGCCTGGTGCGCGGCGGCGTGACGCCCGAAGAGGGCAGGTACGCTCCGCCGGTGGTTCGCCAGTGTGATGAATCCGGTAATCCTCGCTACGCCCGCACCATCGAATCGCTGCAAGACTATCCCGAGGCGGTGCCCATGCTGCGCCGCCTGCTGGCTGATTCTGACGATGGCGAAATCACCGTGGTGATGATCGGGTTTTCGACCAACATGGCGCGTCTGCTGGATAGCCCGGCCGATGCGATCAGCCCGCTGCATGGGCGTGAGCTTTTTGCCCGCAAGGTGGCCAGGGTGGTGATGATGGCGGCCAACTTCTCGTCTGAAGCCCTCAATGACCCCAAGCGGGAGATGGCTGAGTTCAACATCGTCAAGGACATCGCCTCCGCCCAGCGCTTCATCGGCAACTGCCCGTCGCCGATCGTGTTCACCGGCCTGGAAGTGGGTAAGAAGATTCTCTACCCGGCTTCGAGCATCGAGAGCGATTTCACCTGGGCGGCCCATCATCCGGTGGTCGATGCTTACCGCCTGTACCAGCCGATGCCGTACGACCGGCCGACCTGGGATCTGACCGCGGTGCTACATGCGGTGCGGCCGCACGGCGGCTACTTCGGTCTGTCCGAGCAGGGCACTGCCAGGGTCCACGACAACGGCTATGTTTCCTTCACCCCCGACACCACCGGCCGGCATTGCTACCTGACCGCCGACGCGGATCAGTGCGCCACGGTGCAGGCGGTGCAGATCGAACTGGCCAGCCAGCCGACGGACGACGTGATGGTTGACCGCGTTGCGGCTGATGCGATTTTCTGAGATAAACTGAGCATGAGTAACGCTTCAGATGGCTCCAGGCATCCCAGTCCCATTCCACCTTTCGGCTCCGGCGCACCGCTGCCGGTGGTGATCGACACCGACACCTACAACGAGGTCGATGATCAGTTTGCCGTCACTTATGCCATGCTGCGCGGCGATCGCATTGACCTGCAAGCCTGCTACGCCGCTCCCTTCGAGAACAAGCGATCCAAGGGCCCCGGCGACGGCATGCACTTGAGCTACGAGGAACTGCTGAAGGTCTACCAGCACATGGGTCGGCCCGGCAAAGGGCACGTGTTCCGCGGCTCGGACGCATGGTTGAAGGACACCGGCAAGCCCATCGAGAGCGATGCCGTGCGCGACCTGATCGATCGTGCCATGAAGCGCGACCCCAAGGACGGCCCGCTGTACGTGGTGTGCATCGCGGCGATCACCAACCTGGCCTCGGCCCTGCTGATCGAGCCGAAGATCGCCGAGCGCATCGTGGTGATCTGGCTGGCCGGGCATCCGTTCAGTTGGCCCACCGCCAAAGAGTTCAACCTGGAGCAGGATCTGCCTGCTTCGCGCCTGGTGCTGGAGTGCCAGGCGCCGTTCGTTTATGTGCCGTGTAAGAACGTGGCTGAGCATCTGCGCACCAGTCTGCCGGAGTTGGCCGCCCACGTGCGCGGCTGCGGCGGCATTGGTGAATATCTCTACGAGTCGGTGCGCGAATATCTGGGCGAGAAGCCGGGCCTGTCGCGTTCGATCTGGGACGTGGCAGCCGTGGCGGTGCTGCTGGAGCCGCAGTTCGTGCCTCTGCGCCCGGCCAAGATTCCGACCTTGTGTGACGATTTCTCCTGGGATTACAGCCGCATGGGACGCACGGTGCACGAGGCTGTCGATGCCCGGCGCGATCTGATCTTCAGCGATTTCTTCGCGCGGCTGGCTCAGGTGCAGGACGCGGTGCAGGCCTAGCTGCGACGCAACGCGTCGCTGGCCGTTGGGTGCTACTACCGCGTGCGGCAGTGCGCGGTTCCTTGCACGGCCGACGCGCGGCCGTGGCACCCACTACAGGAAAAGGGGATGCCCTCTGGCTGGTCGTGAATCAGCCATCGCAGCCGGCTTGCATCATTCCTTGAAGTGATCCACGTGGGCCCACGGCAGCGTGCCGCCAAAGGCGACCTTCTTGAGCTTCAGGGCGTCGATCACCACCTTGGGCAGCATGCGGTGCAGGCGGTCGATCTCGCCTCCAGCCGCGATCTGCTTGATGAGCGTGGAGCTGGTGAAGCCGAAGGACTCGTCGCTCATGACGAAGACGGTTTCGATATCCGCCACCGCCCGGTTGGTCAGGGCCAGTTGGAACTCGAAGTTCAGGTCGGTGACATTGCGCAGGCCGCGCAGGATGGCGGTGGCGCCGATTTCGCGGGCGAAGTCCACGGTCAGGCCATGAAAGCATTGCACGGTGACGTGGTCGTCGAAGGACTCACGAACCAACCGCTCGATCATGTCCCGCCGCTCCTGCATGCTGAAGACCTGCGGCTTGGCGGGATTGTCAGCGATGGCGACGATGAGCTTGTCGAAGATCCCCTGCCCGCGACGGATCACGTCCAGGTGCCCGTTGGTGATGGGGTCGAAGGTGCCGGGAAACAGACCGATTTTCTCCACGTGAGCCATGCTATGAGTATAGCGGCCGCTGCCCATAACGCGCGATCGGCATAGACGTCACAGGCGGACCGGCCCCGGCGGGGCGAAAAAAAACCTCTGCGGGGGTTTGCTTTTCGCGCGTTTGAATTGGACATTTCACACGTCAACGATGGCAGCAAACGCTCGCCCGACGCTGACGACAACCAAGACCCTGGATCGGGTCTCGCACCGGTCGCCTCCCCGGTCGAGACCTTTTTATTTGCGCGTAAACATCCGCATTTAGCCGTCGCTCCCACGCGGCGGTTTTTCTATGGGCGCTGTTGGATTACGAACGGCAGATCGCCGCGCTTTGCGCCCGAGAACTCGATCAGCACCGGCGTCAAAGCCGCGACCAATAACTCGAACACCTTGGCGCCCTTTTCCGCCGTCGCCTGGCGCGGGTCGCCCACGCCGGTGTCTTTGCTGACTGCCGACCACACGCGCGGCGACCAGACGCCCGGGCCGCGCAGTGTTTTCAGCTTGAACAGCTCAGCCGCGCCGTCGCCGGCATTGTCCATCTGCACCAGTTCGCCGTGCAGATGCAGCATGAGGCTGGTTTCGAATTCGTCGGCATGATCGCCTTCGGGATGGTCCAGCAGTTTGCGGGCCTCGGGGGCCAGTTGGAAGGCGTTAACCAGCACGATGTAGATCGGATGTTCGAGCATCACGTCGCGGATCATGCTGACGAAATTGTTACCGCCGTGGAAGTTGAGCACGACCAGGCGCTCGATACCCTGGTGCACGATGCTGAGAGCGACGTCATTCAACACCGACTGCTGGGTGGAGCCGCGCATGGTGATGGTGGCGACCTGGTCGAGTTGCTGGTTGTCGTTGCCGAAAGGAATCGTCGGCAGCAGCAGACATTTCGCACCGGCTGCATTGGCGCGGGCGACGGCCGCTTCACCCAGCGAAGTCGCTTCGTAGTTGTCCGTGCCGTGCGGCAGATGGAAGTTGTGACCTTCGCAGGCGCCCCAGGGCAGCACCGCCAGGTTGGGTTGCAACTTGCGTAGTTGCTGGAGATTCGCTTCGCTGAGCACGTAATCGCGTGGTCCGTTCATGGGCGGCAGTATAACTTCCGCGCGGCAAGCCTTACTCACCGATCAGCAGCCATAGCTGTTGCAGGTTCATCGACCGCGCGTGTTCACTTCCGGGGGTGGGGGCGGCCAGGAGCATGGAACGGGCCTCGGTGCTGGCCCACAGTGGGGCATAGCGGCCGTCGAGCAGTTTGACGCGGTGAGTCGAGTCGTCATCGGCAGCGGTCGCATCGATCAACTCCAGCCGCTTGCTTTCGGCCACGATGAACCACTTGCCATCCCACCATGTCCCAGCCTGTGTGCCGCGCGGGGCGTCGATGCTTGAGCCATCGGTCAGCGCGATCAGCCTGATGGCGTCCTCGATCGGCAGATACAGCGCAAAGTGCGACAGGTCCGGCGAGAGCGGCTGCGCGATGCCGGCCAGCAGATCCTGGGCATCGAACACGCTCGGCGGTGCGGGAAGTTCGGCAATCACATGCGGCCGCGTTTCGCCGATCGTCCAGCGCATCAGGTGAGAGGTGGTTTTGCCCAGCTCGACGTAGATCAACGTCTGGCCGCCGATCCAGCAGGGCAGCAGTTGGGCGGTGCTGTTTTCATCGAGCGGCGGTGGCCCGGGCGTGGCGCGGGTGTTGTCCAGGTCGATCAGGAAGATGACCGACTCATCGGGCAACTCGCCGTAGGCCGCGACTGCCAGGCGTTTGCCGTCGTTGCTGGCAGCGGGGCAGAAGATGTGGCGCAGGCCGACGGACAGGCCGCGCGTCTGTTGCGTGGTGACGTCGTGAATGCCAAGTGTGCAGCCGGCCCTTGCGTCATACACCACGAACACCAACCGTGTTGCATCGAGCCACACCGGCCACACCCCGCCGCCCCCGGAAGTGAGCACGCGCGGGTTCTGTTTGCCTGCCACGTCGCGCAGGGTCAATTGCACACCGTCCAGACCTCGTCCGCTGATCAGGGCATCACGATCGGGCGGATCCACATCGGGCGCGGTTTGCAGGTAAGCGATCCACTGGCCGTCGGGAGAAACGCGCGGCAGTTGCAGCGCCGCGCCCGCCAGCGGCGGATGTGCCGCGGCAGTGACGGTGATCTGCGCCGAGTGCTGGCCGAACTGTCCGCCGCTGAGCACATCGGTCGCCTGTTCATCTGCCAGGGCGATGGGCTGAGCGCCGGCGACCACCCACGGCGGCGAGCGATCCAATGCGCAACCGGCCGCGATGACCCACAGGGTCAGGATGGCGCGGAGTGCGGATCTCATGGTGAAGGTGCCGTTTCCGTTTCCGTATCCACACCTTCGGCGGCCGGCTCGTCCGCAGGTGTTTGCCCGGGGGTGGATTCCTGCTCGGGCATCGGTGCGATCGCTTCGTCCGGCTGCGATGATTTCTCGTCCTTGCTCCCCATGGCGTCGCGCAGGCGCTGCAGCCACTGTTCGTTCTGCTGCGACAGTTCGTCGGCGGCCGAGTCGGTGGTGTTGATGATACGCGGGGTGATGAAGGCAACCACCTCGCGATTGTTGAGCGATTTTTCCGTGCTGCGGAACAAGGTGCCCAGCAGCGGAATGTCGCCCAGGATGGGCAGTTTGCGCACGTCGGTGGAATCTTCCTTGGTGATGATGCCGCTGATGACGACGGTCTGGCCGTCCTTAAGCGTGACGTGGGTGGAAGTCTGGCGGCTGTTGAAGATGAAGTTGCCGAAGACGCTTTCACCAGCCACCACGCTGGACAGCTCGAGGTTGACTTCCAGGTCGACATCGCCTTCCTGGGTGATGTGGGGACGGACCTGCAGCAGGGTGCCGATGTTCTGGTACTCGAAACTGCGGACGACGTTGTTGGTGTTGGCGGTGTTGGTCTGGTCGTTGGTGACGGTGGGCACGCGCTGGCCGTCGAAGAAGTAGGCTTCCTGGTTGTCAGAGGTATAGATGCGCGGCTCGTTGAGCACCTTCATATTGACCTTGCGGATCAACAGTTGGACGAGCATGTTGAGGTTGACGTTGGCGTTGAGAACGCCGCTGCCGGTGAAGTACTCCGCAAAGGATCGCGTGGCGGTGGCGGTTCCGCCGATGGTCGCGCCGATGGCCTGATCGGACAGGCGGCTGTCGGAGAGGATCGACGGATCGGAGGCCAGGCGCATGCCGAGAGTGGATTCATCATCGTGCTGAACTTCGGTGATGATGGCCTGGATGAGCACCTGCGAGCCGGGCTTGTCCATGTCCGCCACCAGGGCCGCCAGCGGTTCGCTGTAGGCCATGGGGGCCAGGATCATCAGGGCATTGCGACGGTTGACCGGCACGAAGCGCGGCTTACCGATGAGGTTGGAGATCGGCTGCTCGTCCGTGCTGGTGCGCGATTCAGCCCACCAGAAGCTCATCATGCTCGAGTCGGTGGAGCTGTCGTCGTTATTGCTGTTGCTGTTATTGGATGACGACGATGAGGATGAACTGTTGGAACTGCTGGTGGCACTGGAGAGTGTGCTGCTGAGGCCGCGGGCGGCGCGGGTGACCTGGGCGGTGGTGCCCGGCTCGGAAAAAGTGGCGTTCAATTGCTCGGCCACTTCCTCGGCGTTGGCGTGCTTCAGCTCGATGATCAGGGGAAGGCCCGCTTCCTGGGGCTGATCGATCTGGGCCAGCAGTCCGTCGATGACTTTGTAGTTATCCTTGCTGGTGGAGCTGACGATCAGCGTGTTGGTGCCGCTGAGCGCTTCGAAGCTGAACTGCCCGAACAGGCGGCCGACGGCGTTGGTCGTCGTGGTCGTCGGGTTCCACCACGAGCCGCTGGAAGTGGTCTGTGACTTGCTGAACATGTTCTCCAGCAGGGTCTGCACCTGCACCGGATCGGTGTAGCGCAGGTAATAGACCTTCGGCTGCACTTCCTCCAGATCCAGCGGGCGATCCCATTGCTCGGCGATGACCTTTTCGATCTGGGCCATGCGGTTGGGATCAGTCATCACGGTGATGCTGTTGCGTGTGGTGTCATAGGTGACTTTGACTTCTTCCTCGGTGCTTGATCGCTGGTTGCGCCCGCCGAAGAAGAAGGGGAAGTTGCTGGAGGAGCTTTCCGCGAACAGGTCGTTGATCTGCCCGGCCACACTCTCAGCGTCCGCGTATTTCAGCGAGATTTCCTTGATGATGCGGTACTGCGAAGTTTCCACGTCCAGTTGCTTGAGCAACTCCTGCACAAGCTGGCGGCCGCGCTGCGAGCCGTAAACCATGATCTGGCGCGACTTGGTGAACGGGATGATGCGCACACTGTTGCGCACGTCGGCGTCGGGAATGGATTCGATGGTCGCGGTCAACTGGTTGCCCAGTTCATCCATGTCTGCATGCTGGATATCGAACAGGGCGTAGGGCTCGTCGGTGGTCTTGGGCTTGTCGAGTTGCTCGACCCACTTCTGGATCAACTCCATGGCTGAGGGCGAAGCGACCGCGATGATCCAGTTGCGGGCGATGTCAGCATGCAGCAGGATCGGCGACTTGGAAGGCTCAACCAGGATGGTGCTGGTGGCAGCCTGACTACTGCTGCTGGATGACGGCGCGGGCGTTGGCTGCTGCGGCATGCCGGGGAAGGGGAAGCCGCCCGCGCCGCCCCGATCGCGCCCGCTGTCGCGCGAGGACGATCGGCTGGACGAACTTTTGCCGCTCGAATCGGGCTGACTGAGGAATGCCTTGCCTGTCTCAGCATCCAGCGTACCGGCCAGGATCACGCGCAGCATGGAAACGATCTCGCTGGCGTCGCCATCCTTGATCTGGAAGATGTGATCGATGGTGGGCGTGGAGGAGGGCACGTCCAGTTCCTTGACCAGTTGCTCGATGCGCAGCAGGTTGGCGGCCGCGTCGGTCACGGTCAGGCGATTGATGTTGGGATCGGCCATCACGGCTGCATAATCCGGCAGCATGGGCAGGATGATGTCCTTGAGCCGATCCGCTCGGTAGTGCTTCAACTCGAAGACCTTGTCCACGATCTGCGATTGGTCTTCCAGGTCCGCCACGCTCTTTTCGGGTCCGATGACCTGGCGGTTGACCTTCATGGCCATGGCGATGGGCAGGAACTCGATCTGCTTGGGGCTCTCCACGATCATCACACCCTTCTGGCGCAGGGCTGTGCCGATCAACTGCAGCGCATCGCGCAGCGGCATGCGCTGGTCGGAGAGAATCGTGATGCGCACACCCTGGATCGACTCTTCGGGAATCACCGGCTTCTTGAGCTGCTGCATGTAGAACTGCGCGATCTGGCGCAGCTCGGCGTTGTTGAAGGCCACCGAGACCAGGCCGTCGTCGGGCTGGCCATGCTCGCCTTCACTGCCGCCTTCGCTGCCGGGAGGGCGTTCGCCACGATCCGGGCCGAAGCCGCCCGAGCCGCGCATCCAGGGAGAGAATCCACCTTCGGGCCGTTCGCCGCGGTATCCACGGCGATAGGACTGATCGGGCGACTGCGAAGGCGGTGGCGCCTGCTCGCCGGGTGCTGCGGATTCAGAGGGCTGGGTGGACTCGGTGGACTGGGCAGACTGCGCGGGGGCTGCCTGCTGGGTGTCATCAGTCTGAGTCGTGGACTGGGCGGTGGCGGCGTTGTCGGCCGAGTCCGCCTTGTCCTGAGCGACGGCGGCGCTGAGCGGCCATAGCGCCACCAGGCTGATCGTCATCGCCGCCAGCAGCAGACATGTGCGAGGGTTGTGAACTTCAAACATGAATGTGATCCTTCCGCGTCTTATCCAGCCGAGTCAGTTACTCGGACCGGCCGTCATATCGGTTGCGATTGCCGTCACCGTTGCGCCGGCTGCGAAACTCTTCAATGCGTTGGCGCATTTCTTCCTGTTGTTCGGGCGTCATCGATTCGCGGGCCCGCATGAACATCTCACGCATCTGTTCACGCTGCGAATCGTCCATCGGCGGACGTGATCCACCACGGAAGCCGCCGGGGCCGCCGCCCATCATCGGTGGCCTACCGCCGAAACCGCCCGGACCGCCGCCGGGATGGTCGCCCAGCACGTTGATACGCTCGGTCTTGCCGTCAACCTCGAACTCCACCCAGTTGCTGCCGACCGCCTTGAGCGTGGCCCCGTCTTTCTGCTGCCCGATACTCAGCGTTTCGCCGCCGGCGTACAGGGCCTGATTGCCCAGCACACCGATGACACCGCGAAACTGCGGCGCCGGCGCCGGCACGAACAGGTGACGATCATTGATGCGTTTGGCGGCTGCGGAAGCCGGGTTGTCATCATTCTGCCTGTGCGGATCTTCTGCCTGGGCGTCGCTCGGTTCGGCATGGACCTCGACGGTGGGCGTCGTTCCGGCCAACTGCTCGGTGCGATAGCGCAGGTCACTGGCCCGATACCAGTGCAGGGCCGCGGAAACCGTCGTTCCCAGGGCGATCGCCACCAGGGCTACCAGCAACACGGACAAACCATGGATCTTCAGCCAGCTTTTCATGGTGTGATCGCTCCCTGGTTAACTTGCGGTGCGGAGATGGCGGCTGTGGACAGGATCATGCGCACGGTCCAGTTGCGACGATCGCCTTCATTGGCCATGGTAGTTTCGTAGTGGTTGACTACGGTCAGCCGTTGGGTCTCACGCAAGGAGGCCAGCACGCGCGGCAGGGCGGAACCTTCGCAACTGCCTTCCACGCGCAGGCTGATCATGGAAACCTGCGGCGACTGGCGCAGGCGGCGCACGTTCTGCAATTCAATACGTTCCACGTTCATGCCGCTGTGGCGCAAGGCTTCCTGCACTGCCTGCGGAAACAGCACGCGCGTCTCGTCCAGGCTCAGCATGGGCTTTTCGATGGCGTCGCCGTAGCGCTGGCGCAGACGCGACACGGCTGCATCGCGGTCGGCCAGGCGCTGCTCCAGGCTGGTCAACTGCTGATCGTAAGCCGCCACTGCCGTGCGGGCGTCGCGCCAGTGCTCCATGGCCGGCCAGGCTGCAAAGCGCCACAGCACCGCGGCGGCAACCACGATCAGGCCGATGCGTAAAGCTCGCCGATCACGATCATTCATGGTCGGCCTCCTGGGGCTGAGGTGGTTGCTGGTCCGGCGCGGTCGGCGGCGGTAAATCTGTTTGTGGTGGTGGGGGCGGCGGTTGATCCATCTGCGGTGGTGGTTGATCCATCTGCGGTGGTGGTTGATCCGCTTGTGGTGGCGGCGGCGGTAGATCCTGCGGCTGCGGCGGGGCGGGTGCTTGCTCAGAGTGGACGGCCGATGAATCGGCCTCCGCCGGGGCGGTGGATGGGGCTTGGGGAGTGGGGGTTACAAAGGCGCCGGCGAAGCGCGGCGATAACTGGGCGACGATCTCAAACTCGATCTTGTCCCGATCTGCACGCCGCTGACTGACGAGGCGCACCGATTCGAGCGTCTTGGCTTTGTCCAGGGCGTTGACCAGTTTGTTGATGGTTTCCGTGGAATTCTGCGTGCCGCGCAGACGGAACTCGCCGCCGGCATCGTAGCGCACGTCGTCGAGTTGGATCGACTCGGTGAGTTGCCCGATCTCATCGAGCACGGCCAGCGGCGTGGGGCCCAGCGTTTCCAGGTAGCCGGCCAGCGCCAGGTCGCGGTCGAGGGCCACCTGTTCCGAGGCGCTCATGATCGAGTCCAGTTGCAGGTCTTTGATCTTGGCGGCTCCGCGCATGTCGGCCATATACAGCAGCAGTACCGCCACGATCAGCCACGCCGCGGCCATGACGATCCTGCGCCGCAGCTTTTTGCGATCCATCACGCGCAGGGCGGCATCGTGATCGAAGCGCACGCAGGGCACTTTGCGTTGCAGCGCCGCCCGCGCCGCGCCGCCTGCCAACAGGACTGCCTCGTCACCTTCACCACTGGCTTCGGGGAGACTGATGCGCTGCAGTGTGGTTCGTGCCGCCAGGTTCGCCGCCGGACCCAGCGCCAGCAGGCGCGTTGGTTTGCGGTCCGTGGGAAGTTCAGCCGTGGCGATGGCGATGGTTTCTTCGATGGTGGCCAGGCGATCTTCGTCGTTGCCGTCGAGGTCCGCCTGCTCCACACTGTGCAGCGAGCCGCGCGAGAGCACGGTGATCGAAGCGTGAGCGTCAGTGCTGGTGAGAATGGCCAGTGTGGCCTGCGGATCGTGATCCAGCACACTTGCGGCGACGGCCATCTCCATGGAAACCACGGCGCTGGGCGCGGCCGGCATGTTCGGCGGCGATGCGGCCGCGGCGCTGACCAGGTACACCCAGTATTTGCCGCCGGCCGGATCGCGGCTGAATCCCCACTGCATCTGAGCGTCCTGCATGGGAAACAGTGTGGCCAGGCGCAGCTCGATCATTCGCCGGGCGGTTGGTTCGTCGGCGGCCGGCGGCAGTTCCAGGGATCGGTGCAGACCGGCCGGCGGCGGCAGCACGACGACCAGCGGCCAGTGATGCAGGTCTTTATCCAGTTGCGCCCACGCCCCGGCTGCGCTGCTGCGATCGCTGACGCGGGCAACGGTTTCGATGCGCCCGTCTTCGAGGCGCACGGCGGCGAGGGTGGTGGCCTGGGCCTGCTGATGGCAGCCGATCACAGCCGCGTGATTGTTGCGTTTCCAGATCATTCGCTCTGATGCCAGTAAAGGATCACGGGGTTGGTTTCACTGCGGTCGATGACCGCTTCAATCGTGACACTGACGCCATCGGGCGTGGTGCCGACGCTGACGACCTTGAGCACGTTGCTGCGCACGGTGAGGATTTCGGCATTGCGGCGGAACTGGCGGGAACTGAAGATCCCGCGCGACAACAATTCGCCGACCTTGAGGAATCCGCCGGTGCTGTCGCGGGCACTGATGAGGCTGGACACGGCGCGATCGTCCATGTTCGACAATGCTTCGAGCACAGCCCGGGGCGCGGTGTTGATGTTGATCTTGGCGGTGCGCTCGTTCTGATTACTGGCTGCGGAAAGCTCCTCCACGTGGTCGGCGAGCCATTCCAGCGTGATCTGATTGATCTGGTTGGGCTGCGTCTGGGCATTGTTGTCGCCCTTGACCGAGATCAGGTCGAAGATCGAGTTGGCGTTGCGGCCTTGTTCGACGACTTTCTCGGCCAAGGATTGCGTGAAGTTGAAACGGCTGGTCAGATCACGGGCGTTGGCGCGGCGGATGTACACGGGGCGGCGGCCGTCGGGCAGCGTGGAAGGTTCGTAGCTCCAGACCGTAGTCAGATCGACCAGCGGCGGATGCGTGGCGTCACCGAAGAAGGACGCATCATCCATGCCGCGCACCAGCAGCATCTCGCGCTCCGTGCGCAGGTTGCCGTTGCGGATTTCATAGGGGAACTCGAGCTGGCTGTAGTAGCCGCGCTCGGCGCCGCCGGGGCGGACCACATCGTTGCGATCGCGCCAGTCGATCAGGCAATCGACCAGTTCCTCGGAGATACCGTTGATGCCCAGCAGCAGGTTGCGGCTGGCGTAGTTGACGTTGATCTTGCTCGCCTCGTCGATCAGGCCGTAGCGCACCTGCGAGGGATCATCCGCATTGGTGGCCAGCACGCTGTAGGTGTAGCCGTCGGCCAGGGGGACTTCATCGAGATCATCGGGGTCGTCGTACCACAGGTCGAGCGGACCATCGTCGGACGTGGTGTCGATGCTGAGCAGGTCGAGCGATTTTTCCACGCCGGCTCGCGCCAGCCAGCGGGCCTGCACGCGCTGGAGTTCACCATGCGATCGAGCGCGGCTGACGGCCGTGACGCGGTTGAGCCCCAGCAGGGTCAGCCCGATGATCAGCAGCAGCCACATCGTCAGCACCAGCACCGCCCCCGGAAGTGCAGAACCGCGGCCCCCGGAAGTTCCAGATAAATGTTTGTGTGTGTATCTATTCACGTCCGCCTCCTCTGCTGCCCCCGGAACTGGAATTGGAGTTGGACGTGGTTGTCCCACTTGATGAGGGGACGGTGACACTCGTTGCGCCCTGGCTCTGAGTCTGGTTGTTCTGCTGCTGTTGTGTCGAAGTGGAGGCCGGCTCGAAGGGCGGCACGCGAGGGGGGTAGATCAGGCGGGTCAGCGTGATGGTGTTCGGCTGACGGGTGTCGCTGGGATTCCAGTTCTCCACCATCACGCGCAGCGTCACGCGCACGGCCGCGGGCAACTGGTTGTACTCCAGCGGCCACTCCTCGAGCCAGTCCAGCCCGTCGAAGTAGCGGATGTCGAGCATCACCACATTGCGGGCCAGGCGATCGATCACGCCGCCGACGTCGTCGGTCAGGTTGTAGGTCGGGTCCATCCGCCGGGCCAGCGAGGGTGTTGCTTCATCAGGATCCTGCACCAGAGCGAACTCCACTTCGCGCACGTCCGACTCCGGCTGACCGAGGCGCACCGTGTGATAGCTGACGGTCATGAAGCGCACGCGGTCGGAAGGTTCACCGTTGAGCGTGCCGTCGATGCCTCCGAAAACAGCTTCGGTATCATCCACGGTGGGGCGATAGATGTTGGCCATGGTGTCGCTGATGGCTCGCAGCGCACTGTCCGCTTCAACCCAGGCGTCCGCGGAGCGTTCCGCTCGACGTCGTGCGCCGTCGGCCTGCCAGATCATGGTGGAGGCGGTGGCCATGACCAGCCCGACCAGGGCGCTGACGATCATCAGCTCGACCAGCGTGAAGCCGGGGGGAGAGATTTTTGATTTTTGATTTTTGATTTTTGATTTGGATGCGGCGTTGGCGCAATTGGTGCGCTCGATTGTTGAGCGCCAATCTAAAATCGCAAATCGAAAATCTAAAATCAAAAATCTCACGACAAATCCTCCCAGTAGAGTTGGACGGGTCGTGAGCCGAGCGCGTCGTGCAGCAGGGTGTAGGCCTGGACCGAGCGCGAGCCGCCGGGCGTCTGCCAGGTGATGGTGACTGTGACCGAATAAAGATCGCTGTCGGGCTGTTGCTGGATGTCTGCGGACCAGTTGAACTGTCCCCCGATCTGCCCGTCGAAGGGGCCTTGGGTGGCCATGGTGGCCGGGCCGATGGCGTCGATGCGGGTGAGCACTTCGTCGAGATACGTGGCAGCCAGTTGTTCGTTCTGGGCATCGGCGTTAGTGGTCAGGGCCTGGCTGATGGTCGAAGCCATGGCCGCCCCGAAGATCGCCAGCACGACGGCAGCCAGCAGGCACTCGATGAGCGTGAAGCCGCCGCCACGGTGGTGGGCATTCGACATTCGTGATGTGAAGTTCGAATGACTCACGCGTCCAGATCCTCCCGTTCGCTGGGGGTCTGCAGGGCGGGGCCGTCGATCATTTCGCAGCGGCCGGTGTAGGGAAAGACCAGCAGGCTGCGCGAGCGCTGGCCGTCGGTGATGTCGATGGCGGCCGGGTCGGCGGTGCCGTCGCTGTAGAAGCAGATGGCGATCTCCGCGGTCACGCTGCGCTGCACGGGTTCAATCAGCAGCGAGCCGAATTGCAGACTGTCGGGAAGTTGCGTTGGCTTGATGGGGCCGGTGGTGACGTCCTCGAAGGCTTCGGATTCATCTTCCGCGTCAGGGTTTTCCACTTGAACGCGGTAGCTGTTGTCGATGGTGTCGAACAGCAAGCGCACGGTGTTGCCGCGCAGGACCGCCTGCTCGTGGGCGTAACGGGCAGCGGTGTGCAGTTGCACGATCGCGGTACGCATCTCCGCCGATCCTCGCTGCCCGGACAACTGCGGCATGATCATGCCCGAGAGCACGCTGATGATGACGATGACGGCGAGGATTTCGACGAGGGTGAAGGCGGAAGGATGAATTTTAGATTTTAGATTTGTGATTTTAGATTTTGATGCAGCGTTGGCGCAGAACCTGCGCTCGATTGCCGATCGCAAATCTAAAATCGCAATTCTAAAATCTAAAATCACCGATCTCACGCTCATTCCCAGTTGTTGATGTCCGCGTTTTCGCCTTCGCCGCCGGGCTGGCCGTCAGCGCCGTAGCTGGTGATCTCGAAGGCCCAGTTGGTGCCGGGGTAGGTGTAGTTGAACGGCCGACCCCAGGGGTCGTTGAGGTTGCTGGCCTTGATGCCGGTGGCGGACCACTTGTCGTCGGAGATGTCGGCTGGCTTGGTGACCAGTTCGCTGAGGTTGGCGGGGAAGCGGCCGTAGTCCTGCTGGAACATGTTGACGGCACTCTCCAGCACGGAGATGTCGTGCTTGGCCACCGAATGTTTGGCCTGGCCGGCCTTGCCGAAGTAGGGCACCACGATCATCGCCGCCAGCACGCCGATGATGATCACCACCACCATGATCTCCACCAGGGTGAAGGCGCGGGAAGCGACAAATTTCGAATTTCGAATTTTGAATTTCGAATTGTGATGCGTCGAAAGCGACCGCGCCGTCTCGTTCGCAAATCGCAAATCGCAAATCGCAAATTCCTTGTTTGTTTTCATGTTGATTCCTCGCTAAACCCCAAAGTCCATGTACACGATCGGCAGCAGCGCCGCCGCCAGGATGAACGCCACCACCACGGCCAGCGCCAAAATGAACAGCACCGGCAGCACGGACATCACGCGCTGCAACGTCGTTTCCACCTCGCGGTCATACGCACTGGCGGTCGTCAGCAGCAGCGTGTCGAGCTGGCCCGTGCGTTCGCCCATGGCGATCACCTGCACCAGCAGTTCGGGAAACTCACCGCTCTCCGCCAACGGCTCGGTGATGGCCCGGCCGTGGACGATGTCGGTCGTGGCGCGATCGACGATGCGGGCCAGGTATTCATTGCCCAGCGTGTCGCGCACGATGCGCATGGCCTCGACGACCTGGATGCCCGAGCCGGTGAGCGTGCCCAGGGTGCGGGCGAAGCGGGCCATGGCCACGCGGCGGAATGCTTCCCCGGCGATCGGCAGGCGCAGCTTGAAACGGTCCACGTGCGGCCGACCGTCATCGCTGCGCATCCAGCGGATCAGCATGATCAAACCCACCAGCAGGATCAGACTGGTCGCAATGCCTGCCGGCGAGCGTACCGCGGCGCTGGCGCCCAGCAGGAGGCGCGTCGGCAGCGGCAACGTCTGGTTGCCGCCGACCTGCGTGATGGTGGCCATGATCCGAGGCAGAATGAAGATCAGGATTACCAGCACGCTGATGAAGCCGAGGCACAACACCACCAGCGGATAGATCGAAGCTGAGCGCAGCTTCTCGCGGATGTCCAGGTCGCGCTCGGCAAAGTCGGCCAGTGAACTCATCACCTTTTCCAGCACGCCTGCCGCTTCGCCGGCTTTGATCATGGCGATCTGCATGAGCGAGAAGGTGTCGCGGTGGCGGCGCATGGCTTGTGACAGGGCGTCGCCGGCCTGCACCCGTTCGATCAGGTCGCTGACCAGCTCATCCATCGCGGCGTTACTGGTCTGATCGCGCACCACCTGCAGGGCGGTGATCACGTTCAAGCCTGCCTGCAAGGCCACGGCCAACTGGCGGAACATGGCCGCGACATGGCGACCTTTGCCGCGCCCCCGGAAGAGGCGTTGCAGCTTCGTGTGTTGGCTGTCAGTCTTGCTTGAAGCGGATTGCGTGATCTGCTGAATGTCGGTGACGAAGTCGCCGCGCTGGGCGAGGATGGTCACGGCGCTGGGCTCGCTGGGAGCGCTGATCTGGCCGGTGGTGGCCCGACCTTCCTGGGTCATCGCTTTGTAGGCAAATTGGGGCACGGGGATTATTCGAGCACGGGGTAATCGGGGACAGGCCCCCCGTGTATTCACGGGGGGCTAAATGGGAGGCTTAAGCCTCCTGGGTCACGCGGAACACTTCGCTGAGCGTGGTCAAACCGGCCGCGGCTTTGGCATAACCATCCTCGGCCATGGACAGATGCTCAGCGGGCAGGCGGGCGCTGATCTGGGCCGACGATTCGCGCAGGGTGATACCGTCGCGCACCGAGTCGGTCACCCGCAACAGTTCAAAGATACCCACGCGGCCGAGATACCCCGTCCGCCGGCACTCGCGGCAGCCGGCCCCTTCGTAAAAGGTCGTACCGTTGCGACGATGTCCAAGCCGCTCGAGCATGGCGGGACTTGGCGTCGCCGGTTGCTTGCAGTGTGGACAGATTCGCCGCACCAGGCGCTGGGCCAGCACCGCCCGCAATGACGATGCAATCAGGAACGGCTCAACACCCATGTCCGTCAATCGCGTGATGGCGCCGCAGGCATCGTTGGTGTGCAGCGTGGAAAAGACCATGTGCCCGGTCAGGGCCGAGCGGATGGCGATGTCAGCCGTCTCGCGGTCGCGGATTTCACCGACCATCACGATGTCAGGATCCTGTCGCAGGATGGCTCGCAGGCCGTCGGCAAAACCAAGGCCGCGCTTGCGGTTGACCGGCATCTGGTTGACGCCGTCGAGCTGGTATTCGACCGGATCTTCGATGGTGATGATCTTCAGTTCGGGCGAGTAGATGTGGGTCAGCGAAGCGTAGAGCGTGGTGGATTTGCCGCTGCCGGTGGGGCCGGTGACCAGGACGATGCCGTGCGGCGAGTGCAGCAGGTTGAAGTAGGTGTTCAGTTGTGCTTCACCCAGACCCAGTTCGTCGAGGCTGAAAAGGGCGGCGGATTTATCGAGAATGCGCAGCACGATCGATTCGCCGAACACCGTGGGGGCGGTGGCGACGCGGATATCGATCTTGCCTTTTTCGGTCATGAACGTGATGTGGCCGTCCTGCGGCACGAAGCGCTCGGCGATGTTCATCCCGGCCATGATCTTGATGCGCGAGGCGATGGCCTGTTGCAGATGC
>CAYYGM010000059.1:6845-25157 GCA_964471555.1 uncultured Phycisphaeraceae bacterium | reverse complement strand
ATCGACGGCGAAAAGAAAAACCTGTCTGCCACGCTCGATGAGGCCCTGCAGCAATACTCCGCGCTCGACATCATCAACGATCACCTGCTCGACGGCATGAAAACCGTGGGTGAACTGTTCGGCAGCGGGCAGATGCAGCTTCCCTTCGTGCTCCAGAGCGCCGAGGTGATGAAGCAGGCGGTGGCCCACCTTGAACCCCACATGGAAAAACACACTTCCGGGGCCGGCAAAGGAAAGGGCCAGATCGTCCTGGCCACCGTGCGCGGCGACGTGCACGACATCGGCAAAAACCTCGTTGACATCATCCTGACCAACAACGGCTACACCGTCCACAACCTCGGCATCAAGGTCCATGTCAACCAGATCATCGACACCTACCGCCAGACCGGCGCTGACGCCATCGGGCTGTCCGGCCTGCTGGTCAAAAGTGTCAACGTCATGCAGGAATACCTCGGCGAGTTGAACGAGCAGGACATCACCTGCCCCGTCATCCTCGGCGGAGCCGCCCTCTCGCGCCACTACTGCGAAAGCCATCTGCGCAACATCTACCACGGCAAGGTCTATCACGGCACGGACGCCTTCGAAGGCCTGCGCATCATGGACCAGCTCAAGGCGGGCAAGGCCGCCCAGCTCGATGCCGAGATCGAGCAACGCCTGCAAAAACGAGCGGATACCGATGCGAAACTCGCCGCGATGGAATCCAATCGCCCTCAAATGGCGGAGGGTGCTTCAGCACCCGTCCTCGAAAAAGTCGCGCCCCCCACGCCCCCCTTCCTCGGCTCGCGCGTCGTCGATTCCGTCCCGCTCGACGACATCTATCCCTACATCAACACCGTCGCCCTCTTCCGAGGCCAGTGGCAGTTCCGCAAACAGAAGCTCAGCGACAGCGAATACGAACAACTACTGGCCGAGAAAGTCCACCCCCTGTTCGAGCACTACAAAGCCGGGCTGCGCGACGAAGGCATTCTGCAGCCCAGGGTCGTCTATGGCTACTACCCCTGCCGTTCCAGCGGCAACGACCTGATCATCTACGCCCCCGACGATCCGCAGCGCGAGATCGAACGCTTCACCTGGCCGCGCCAGCAGGGCCGCCAGCACCTGTGCGTGGCGGACTTCTTCCGCAGCGTGGAAGCCGGCGGAGACCCGGACGTCATCGGCCTAAGCTGCGTCACCATGGGCAGCGAGGTTTCCAAACTCGCCCAGCAGCTCTACAAAGACAACAACTACACCGAGTACCTTTACGTGCACGGCATGGGCGTCGAATGTGCCGAAGCCCTGGCTGAATACTGGCACAAGCGCATGCGCAGCGAACTGGGCATCGACGGCGACGATTCGCCCGATGTCCGTCAGCTTTTCACCCAGCACTATCGCGGCTCGCGCTATTCCTTCGGCTACCCGGCCGTACCCGACTTAAGCGATCAGGCCATCCTCTTCCGCCTGCTCGACCCCGCCCGCATCGGCTGCACGCTGACGGAGAACCACCAGATCGACCCCGAGCAATCCACCAGCGCCATCATCGTGCATCACCCGCAGGCGAAGTATTTCAATGTGTGATGGGTTGATGGTTGTTGGTTGTTGGTTTATGGTTGTTGGTTGTTGTGGTGACATGGCAAAGCAACCAACAACCATAAACCATAAACCAACAACCCTCCTCAATCATCCCAAGGCTCACGCCAGGCGCCGGCGTCACTGTCGGCTGGTTGCCAATGCCCTGCCGCGGCGATCTGGGCCTGTTGAATGCGACGCACCAGCAGCAGTGCGATGATCAGGTGGGCGACGCCGAAGGTCAGTTGCCCCGCGCACAGCGGCAGCAGCAGGTCCAGGCGGTTGGATAACTGGGGATTGATCGCCACCGCGGTGATCATGCTCATCACCACCGCGCCCAGCATGCTCACCCACCAGCCCAGCACCAACCCCAACACGCTTCCGCCATGTCTGCTGTGAGCGGTCGCCAACTCGGTCAGCACCAGCGGCGCCATCACCAGGTTGATCAGCGGCAGCATGCTGAGCACGCAAATCTTCGGGGACAATCGCAAGCCCTGTACGCCCAAAGCCCGTGCGTTGGCTGCCACCCGATAAATCCAGACCAGAAAGACCACGTAACCTGCCAGCCGCAGCGTCAGGTCCGCGCAGCTCGTGCAGCTCATGCCCATCACCGCCATCATTTTCTCCGGCGGCAACTGCTGCATCTGCGCCATCTGCTGGCCCAACGGCAGGTTCTGTATCTCCAGCAGCACCGGCTGGGCCTGGAACACCAGCGTCTTGGTCACCAGCGCCACGGCGTACAGCCCGATCGACACGCTGATCAATCCGTAGAGCCACATCACCAAGCCCGGCATCGGCCGGTAGGCGTGCGAACCAGGGTACGGACTGTCCAGGCGGGACACAGACATATCGGGGGGCATGATACCCGCCCGGTAAACCGGGCTCGCCCTCGTGATGCGCGCGGGGCAAGCCCGCTACAGCGGGCGGGCTATTTCGGGGGGCGGTCAGACCGGCGAGGGGACGGTCTCCAGAATCTGCTGGATGACCTGGTGGTTGGACAGGCCGTTGGTGTCGTGCATGTACGACTTGCTGATCACGCGATGAGCGAAGACGGGCACGACATTGGAGACGATGTCATCGGGCACCACGTAGTCGCGGTCGTGGTAGAGGGCGGTGGCCTTGGCGGCATGGGTCAATGCCAGCGCGCCGCGGGGGGAGACGCCGATCTCCAGTTGATCGTTGCGACGGGTGGCGTCGGCAATGGCCACGATGTAATCCAGCAGGGCCCGGTCGATCTCGATGGTTTCGACCGCGTTCTGGATCTCGACCAGTTGCTGGCTGGTCATGGCCGGCTCGATCTCCGGCAGAGCCGTGCGCGACGGATCGATCTGCAGGATGCGCACCTCATCCTCCTGCGAGGGATAACCCAGGCGGATGCGGATCAGGAAGCGGTCGAGCTGGCTCTCGGGCAGGAAATACGTGCCCTCAAACTCGAAGGGGTTCTGCGTGGCGATGACGATAAACGGCTGAATCAGCTTGCGGGTATGCCCGTCGATCGACACCTGGGCTTCGTTCATCGCCTCCAGCAGAGCGGATTGCGTGCGCGGCGTGGTGCGGTTGATCTCGTCGGCCAGCACGATGTTGGAAAAGATCGGCCCGGGCTTGAAGGTGAAGTCGCTGGCGTTCTGGTCCCAGATGGTCACCCCCAGCACGTCGGCGGGGAGCATGTCCGGCGTCAACTGGATGCGGCTCATGGTGCCGTCGATGGATTTTGCGAGACTGGTCGCCAGCATGGTTTTGCCGACGCCGGGCACGTCCTCGATCAGCAGGTGCCCTTTGGCCAGCAGGCAGATGATCACACGATCCACCGCCTGGGCGTTACCGAGGAAACAGGTGCGGATGTTGGCCCGCATGCGTTCGAGGCGTTGGGCCACGGATTTGCTGGAATTGGCAGCCATGATTGACCAGTCAGTATAGCGACCGAACCACCGCAGCGTCGGACGGCGGACTTTATCGGCCGTGCGGTGGAATACCGGACAGACGCCGCCTTTTGCGTGGCAAGCGGCCGGGCGGTCGATAGAATCGTGAGGGCATGAACGCTGTGGCTACCGCTTGGGATCGACCGTGAACAACCTCGTCGAACAGCTCTACCAGATCATCGACCGCGTCAGCAACTACCTGCGCACCGAGCCGTGGGTCGTGCTGATCGAGTTGGCGGTGATCTGGGTCATCGTCTATCTGATCGTGCGCTTCCTGCGCGGCACGCGCGGGGCCCGCGTGATCAAGGGTGTGGCGGTGCTGCTGATCATCGCCACCCTCAGCGTGCAGATCCTCGGCCGCGAGAACCGCTTCGAGCGGCTCAGCTTCCTGCTGCAGAACTTCATGACCCTGGCGACGTTCATCCTGGTGATCGTCTTCCAGCCGGAGTTGCGGCGGGCCATGGTCCGCATCGGCGAAGCGCGGCTGTTCCGCACCGGCGGCGTCCGCCGCGCCCGCGTGGTGGTCGAAATTCTTGAAGCGGTCGAATACCTGGCCCGTAACAAGATCGGCGCCCTGATCGCCATCGAACGTGAGGTCGGGCTGCGCGGCATCGTTGACCTGGGCACACGCCTCGATGCTGAGGTCAGCCGCGACCTGCTCAAGACCGTCTTCTGGCCCGGCTCGGCATTGCACGACATGGGCCTGGTGATCCACGGCGACCGCGTCGTGGCGGCCGGCGTGCAGTTCCCCATGACCGATGCGGAGAACCTGCCCCAGGAACTGGGCTCCCGCCACCGGGCCGCCATCGGGCTTTCACAGGAAACCGACGCCCTGATCATCGTGGTCAGCGAAGAGACCGGCACCATCAGCCTGGCTGAACGCGGTGAGCTTCGCCGCGGCCTGACCATCGACCAGTTGCGTCCCGTGCTCACCCGCAGCCTGGGCGAGGTCTTCATGCCCCCGCGCGAAAACGACAACGGCCTCGATGCCACCACCAAGGAGGTCGCCTGAGCCATGTCCGGCCTGTGGTTGCAGAAGATCGAGACGTTCATCATCGTCACCGTCATCTCGGTGCTGGTCTGGCTCTACGCCGATGCCCAGAACGTCCACGAGTACAGCCAGCAGATTCGCATCAAGCTGGTTGCCCCGCCCAATCAGAACCTGGTCATCGAGCCGAACGTCATTTCCAGCGTCACCGTCACCTTCCGCGCCTCGATCAGCCAGCAGCGCGAATTCGAAAATCGCTATCGCGAATACCCGCTTGAAATTGAAGTCAGCCTGCCCACCGACGATGCGCCGCCCAATCGGCTGCTGGACCTGACCAAGCTGGTGCCCGATTCAGCCGTTAAGGATCTGGGGGTCAACGTCACCCAGGTCTCACCGTCGGAAGCGAACGTGCATGTCGAGCAGTTGGTGGACAAGGTGCTGCCGGTGGTCGTCGACTGGGGCGATCTGGAATTGGCCAATGTGCAGATTCCCGACCTGGAAAAGGCCACCGTCACCGTGCCCCAGAGCATGGTTGACCTGCTGAAGAACGCCGCGGCCATCGCCCCGCTGACAGCCGCCCAGATGACCACCGTCAAGGAAGGCGTCCCCGAGACCCGCATCGTACAACTGACCCTGGCCCAGTCGGTCCTGAACAAAGCAACCGCCTTCCAGAAGGCCAACTACAGCATCAGCCCCAAGACCGCCAATGTCACCTTCACCCTGCAAAGCAAGAACGAGTCCTTCACCATCCGTCGCATCTCCATCGACTACCGTGTCTCACCCGTGCTGCTGCGCCAGTTCGACATTGACATCCCCAACGACAAACTGTTCCTGACCGATGTCGAGGTCAACGGCCCCAGCAAGGAGATCAAGAAGATCCGCGACAACGACTTCAAAGTCACCGCCTCCATCCGTCCCACCATTGAGAGCCTGCAGAGTCCTGACAATAACAATCAGGTGTCATATACCCCGCAGCTCGACCTGCCGCCGGGCGTCGTCTGCGTCACCCCGCTTCAGCCCGTGACCATCACCGCCACACCCCGCCCCCCGCAACAGTGATCGCGCCATGCCGGGGGCGTGGATCATCTTGAATCGCATCCAACACCGCATCGAGAACCGTGCGCGCGAAACGTTTTCATATCAATCCCATGAAAAACTCATGCTTCAGGGCGTGCCGACTGTAGTCGGCATGCCGACCGGTGCGCATGCCAGCTCAAGCTGGCACGCCCAGGTGTTTTTCGTAAACCGTATCAGTTGCGTCGCTCTACGCCACCCTGACCGAAAACACTGTAACTGCAACAGATTTCAGCCGCGCCGTCCTCAACGCGCAATCACATGATCCGCCTCAATCTATTATTGGTTTTCTAAAAATCTAAAAAACTGCTTTTTTAGAAAACTAATAACAGCTAAACCGACCTGGTTGGTGGTGACAGCGATATCACGGGAAACAGTGGTGAGGAACAGTGGCAGCGGACGGTGATGGGGGTCAGCCGAGCACAGCCAATGACACGCCGCGCTCGCGGGTGACGCGGGTTTCGAACTCGTCGAAGAATTTGTTGACGATGGTGCGAATGGCCCAGTTGGCGCCGTCCGACAGGCCGCAGATGTTGTTGCCGGGCATCATGCCCATGGAGCCGGACAGTTCCAGCAACAGGTCCAGGTCGCGGGTGGTGCCTTCGCCGGCCTCGATGCGGGTGAGCATCCGGTACATCCAGTTGGTGCCTTCACGACAGTGGGTGCACTGGCCGCAGCTTTCATGGGCGAAGAAGCGGGCGATGTTGCGGGCCACGGCCACCATGTCGGTGCCTTCGTCCATGACGATGACACCGGCCGTGCCCAGGCCGAGGCAGTTGTGTTTGCGACCGACGTCGAAGTCGAGCACAGCTTCATATTCATCGGCGCTGAGCACGCCCATGGAGATGCCGCCGGGGATGGCTGCCTTGAACTTGCGTCCGCCGCGCATGCCGCCGCAGAGGCCTTCGATCAGGTCGGAGAGTTTGATGCCCAATTCATCTTCATAGACGCCGGGGCGGTTGACGTGACCGCTGACGCCGTAGAGTTTGGGCCCGAAGCTGGCGGGTGTGCCGGGGGCCGAGCCTTCCGGGGGCGGGACACCCATGCTCTTGAACCAGTCAGCGCCGTGTTCGAGGATGGGGGTGACGCAGGCCAGCGTTTCGACGTTGTTGATGATGGTCGGGCGACCAAAGGCGCCGGCCACGGCAGGGAACGGCGGCTTGATGCGCGGCCAACCACGCTTGCCTTCCAGTGCTTCGAGCAGGCCCGTTTCCTCGCCGCAGATGTAAGCCCCGGCGCCGCGATGCAGGTAAAGCTGCGGCCAACGGTCGTTGATCTTGCCCAGCTTGGAGTCGGGGCCGAAGATTTTGTGTTCGTAGGCCTCGCGGATGGCGTTTTCCATCACGTGGCGCTGATGGTGATATTCACCGCGCAGGAAGAAGTAGCCGGTGTCCAGGCGGCAGGCGTGCATGCAGATGGCGATGCCTTCGATGACGATGTGCGGATCGAAGTCGATGAGCATGCGATCCTTGAACGTGCCGGGCTCCGATTCGTCCGCGTTGATGGCCAGGTAGCGCGGCTTGCCGTCTTCCGGCGGCAGGAAGGACCACTTGACGCCGGCGGGAAAACCCGCCCCGCCGCGCCCGCGCAGCTCGGCGGCTTTGACGATGTCCACCACTTCCTTAGGCTGCATCTGCAGGGCTTTATCCAGGGATTTGTATCCGCCGGTCTCGACATATTGCTGGTAGGTGACCAGCTTGCGGTCGGACATATCGCCCCAGGGCGGGGTGGGAATGCGCTTGCAGAGTACGGGTTCGTTCAGGGGCATGGGGATTTTTGATTTTGGATTGAGGATTTTTGATTGTTTAGTCTGGTCGGTCCTGCTTGACTTCGATCTCTTCGATGGTCGTGCGGCGGAGCGTGACGTTGTCGCTCAACTTTTTCTCTTCGACCTTCCTGCTGATCTGCTGCTTTTCACTTACGCGCACCGGCTTGATGATGTGGTGGATCATCAGGCCGGCGTCACGGCAGAATTTTTGGAACCAGGGCATATCTCCGCAAGCCCACGTTTTCAAAACGTGGGCTTCTCCATCACGCCAGCGAATCCAGGATGCGGTCGAGATTTTCGACCGTCAGGTTCTCGTGCAGTTTCTCATTAAACAGGGCGCAGGGTCCACTGCCGCAGGAGCCGAGGCACTCGGCGGTCACCAGGGTGAACTTGCCGTCAGGGGTTGTTTCGCCCACCTCGATGCCGAGCTTGTTGCGCAGGGCGTCGATCAGGCGCTGATGGCCGAGCAGTTCGCAGGCCAGTGACTGGCAGACCCAGATGACATATTTGCCCTTGGGCTTGAGCCAGTATTCCTCGTAGAAACTGGCGGTGTCCATGGTCTCGGCCGAGGCCACTTCCAGAAACGCGGCCGCCTCTTCGATGGCCTGGGCTGGCAACCAGCCGTGCTCTTCCTGCAGAGCGTGCAGCACGGGCATGGTGGCAGCCCGCTTGGTGGGATAGCGCGAGAGCACCTCGTCGGTGAGCTTGCGCTTCAACTCATCGGTCAGGTAAGGCTCGCTGCGCCGCTCGATGGAGGCGCTTGAGTTTTTGGTGATCCAGGCCATGGGGCGCTTTGCTCCAATTCGTGATTGCTTGATTGCTTGAATGAGTGAATGGCCGATCTTTCATTCAGGGAATCAAGCAATCAGGCATTCATCAATTCTCCCCTTACCGATCCAACTCCGCGGCAATGATGTTCAAGCTGCCCAGGATCGCGGGCACGTCCGCCAGCAGGTGGCCTTCGATCAATTTGCCGAAGACCTGGTAGTTGATGAACGAGGGCGGCCGACACTTGGCACGCCACGGCACCGGGCCTCCGTCGGCCACGATGTAGAAACCCAATTCGCCGTTGGCTGTTTCGTTAGCGCCGTAAACCTCCGCCACGGGGCAGGTCCACTTGCGGTTGGTCATCACCAGCTCGAAGTGCTGGATGAGTCCTTCGATCGAGCCGTAGACGCTCATCTTGTCCGGCTTGTGGACCTTGGCGTCGTCATCGGTATTCATCGGCCCCCCCGGAATGTTGTCGATCAACTGGGCAATAATGGCCCGGGATTGTTTGACCTCCTCCAGGCGCACCAGGTAGCGGGCCAGGCAGTCGCCGGTGGTGGCGATGGGCACCTTGAAGCTGACCGCCTCAGCGCCCTGGCCGTCCCAGTTGTCGGCATAGCACAGGTAAGGCTCATCCTTGCGCAGATCGCGCTTGACGCCGCTGGCCCGGGCGATGGGACCGCTGAGCGACCAGGCGATCGCCTCATCATGGCTGATGGCGCCGACCTGCTCCGTGCGATCGCGGAAGATGCGGTTCTTGTTCAGCAGCGTCTCAATGTCAGCGATCGCCGGGGGAAGCTGCTCGTTGATGAACAGCTTGACCAGTTGCTTGAACTTCTGTTCGTCCGGCAGTTCCTGCATGGTGCCGCCCACGCGGGTGTAGTCCGGGTGGAAGCGCTGGCCGGAAATGTAATCCATGATGTCGTAGATGCGCTCGCGTTCGTTGAACCCGTAGAGGAAGCCGGTAAAGGCCCCCAGGTCCAGGGCGGCAGCCCCGATGCACAGCAGGTGGTCCTGAATGCGGCCAAGCTCGGCCAGGATCGTCCGCACCACCTTGCAGCGCGGCGTCAGGCCGATGTCAAAGAGCTTCTCGACCACGTGGTGCCAGCAGATGTCATTACTGATCGGCGAGATGTAGTTCATCCGGCTGACGATGGTGACGTACTGGTTGTAGTCGAGCGTCTCGGCCAGCTTCTCGAAGCCGGAGTGCAGGTAGCCGATGTGGGGGGTGGCCCGGACAACGCGTTCGCCGTCGAGCTGGAGCACGAGGCGGAGGGTGGTGTGCGTGGCCGGGTGCTGGGGGCCGAAGTTGAGGGTCCAGCGATCGCCGCCCTCCTGCGTGGCCGCCGCAGCGTCCGTGAGGTAGGGGGTCGTCTCCACATCTACGTCGTAGGGTTTCAGTTCGTAAGGCATCTCGTCCGCCTGCTTTGCATCGGGAGGCGGATTGTAGGTTCTAACTTTGGAATCGTCCAAACGCCCCCCGTCCCATCCGCTTGCGTGCTACATCCAGCCGGAGGTTTGGCCCAGCGCGATCCGATTGTGCTCGGTCAGCCCCGGAAACAGGTCCTTAATGTCCCGCAGCATCTGGACGTAGCTGGCCATCGGCGACACCCCCGCCCGCGGGGGCGACGAAATACACCGTCTGTCCCATAACCGCACTGCACTACAACAGCAAAAACAGGCCGAATCCGCTGTTTTTCACCATCTGTCGCGTCCTCCGGTTGAAGTTTTTTAACCATTCATCAACAGCAACGTGCCCAGCGTGCGCCCCGGCTGCTCCAGGTGGGCGCTGACCGCTTCGTCGATTTTTTCCAGCGGCAGGCGATGCGTGGTCAAAGCCTCAGCATGCAAACGCCCTTCGCTCATCAGTTGCAGCACCAGGCGCATGTGCTGGCGCGTGCCCCAGCGCACGGCCACCGGCGGATACTCGACCCGGCCGTGCTCCCAGTCGTCGTCGTGATAGCCAAGCCCGGTGCGGGCCGAGCTGAGCAGGTCAAGGTTGCCCGTGGCTGCCCCCCAGCGGATCGACGTGCTCAACCCGCCCACCATGACGATGCGTCCCATGCGATGGCCGTCGCTGGTCAGCTTCATCACGTTGCGTACGCTTTCGAGCGCCTTGTCGCCGTCGCCGCCGAAGGCCATCACCGTCATGTCGAAACCCAATCCTTCGGTGAAGCTCTGCGACAGGATGATCGGATCATCCTGCCCGATGCGCACGGTCTGGCCGAAGCCGAGGGACGCGGCGATCTTCAGCCGCCCCGCTTCCATGTCCCAGCCGGCCACGCGCATGCCCGAGAGCAGGCCGAACTGCCCGGTGAACTGGCCGATCACGCCTAACCCCACCACCAGCAGGTACTCGCCCAGGGCTGTGCCGCCGCGGCGAATCGCCTGCAAGGCGGTGCAGGCCAGCATGGTGTACGCCCCCTGCTCGTAGGTGACGTTGTCCGGCAATTTGGCGCAGAGATTCTGCGGCACCACCACGTAATCGCTGTGCAACGCATGGCCCGCCCCGATGCAGGCCACGCGATCGCCCACGGTATGCTGACTGACACCATCGCCCAGCGCTTCGATCACGCCGGCGTTCTGGTAACCGAACGGTTGAGCGGCCCCCGGAAGTGAACCCTTGTCCTTCACCCCGGCCGCCCTGTTCTGCCGCGCCTGGGCCAACTCCGTGCCCGGACTGATCAACGAGGCGTGCACCTTCACCAGCACCTGTCCCGGCTTCACCGGCGGAATCGGCTGCTCGATGACCACCGCATGCCCTGTTGCGTCCAGGGCTCCCACACGACGCTTGGATGGGCTCATGACTGTTCTTCCCTTTGTTGAATCCTTTGCAGACACTGAATGCTCAACATCAACGCCCGCGGCAGATGGAACGGATCCTTGACCGGCAAGGCCACCACGTCCTTGAGCACCTGCCCCCGGCGGTCCAATCTCTGTATCCACTCCCCGTGCTCGGTACATGGAAAGTGGGTAAACGAATAATCGCGCACCCGGTCGTACCAAGTGGTGCACCACGACTGCTCGGTGATCTCGTATGCCAGCAGCAGCGCGTACATCGCCTCCGTGTGCGGCCACCACAGCTTGGTGTCGGCGAACTTCCACCCCACGTCGGGCCGGCCGTCCGCATCCACCGCCAACAGTAGGCCGCCGAACTTCTCATCCCATCCGACTTCGCAGTGCCGCTGGATCAGGTCACAGGCCTGTCCCACGCGCTGGCGGTCCCCGCGATCGCGGGCGATGTGAATCTGGAACCACATGTCCTCGATCACGTGTCCCGGCACCACGGCCGTGCCATCCGGCGGCGGTGCTTCGCTGCCGTCATCGCTCACCCGCTCCAGCACCAGGTTGCGCTGCGGGCGATAAAAGCGGGCGAAGATTTCATCGCTCATCTCCACCGCGGCTTCCATGTACCGCCAGTCGCCCAGGAATCTGCCCAACTCCCAGAAGCACAAACTGAAAATCATCGGCAAACCATGCACGCGCATGCCTGCCGGCGTCGGATAGGGAAACGTCGGGATTTCACTGTGCGGCCGCGTCAATTTCTCCAGTACCGCGTCGGCCGTGCGGCGTGCCAGGTCTTGCACCTGCCGCTCGCCGGTGGCCTGCGCCAGTTCGGTCAGGCCGTAGATGGCAAAGCCGTCGGCATAGATGCTTTCGTAGCCGCGCAGCACGTTGCCCTCGCCGTCCAGGCACAGGTTCCAGCCGTGGTCCTTTTCCGACCAGCCATGCGCCGCCACGAAGCGATAGATGTGCCGGGCCAGGTCCAGCCATTGCGGATCGCGCCCGAAGTCGTTGTACAGCTTGCTGAACACCCACACCGCACGCCACTGGCTCCACAGCCACTTGTCACGGCTGATCACCTGGCCGTCGTCGCCCAGGCAGGTGTTCAAGCCCCCGGCCTGATCGATGGCATGCTTTTTCCAGAACGGCAGCACCGAGTCGAACAGGCACCCCCGCAGCCGCGCCAGCTCGGCCTCGCAGTCCAGCAGCGGTCGCCACGGCTGTGACATCACTTGGCCCCATCAAAAAGCGGAAACACCGAATGCCCCGTCTGCTGCAACAGGGCCAGGATGGCGTAACCCGTGCAACGGAGGTTGACCCATTGCCGGTTCCCGCAGCAGCAACGCTCGTCCATGCCCAGGAACGCACCTTGCGCCTGCACATCGTCGCCGCTGTACTGAAGCGACAGCAGATGGTCCAACGATCGATGCAGCGCCGCGTCCAGCTTCTCTGCCACTTCCGGGGGCGCGATCTGCCGGTAGCCGTTGAGCATGATGGGCACCGTGGCGGCCGCCACCTCGAGGTCCGGCTCCAGAAATCCGCCGTCGGCCCGCTGCATGCCCAACACCCAGTCCGCGTACTTGCCCAGGCGCCGGCGATAGATCTCCCGCTTGTAAATCTGGAAGCTGCGCACCAGGGCGATGCCGCCGAAGTCATCGTTGACCCGGTGCATGTTCTGCCAGTCCAGCGGCCACTTGTTTGTATCGTGAATGCCCGGGTTGATGCCCAGCGGATCGATCAGCACACTGAGCTGCCCGTCGTCATCCAGAAAGTTGTGTACGTAGTACTCGGCCATGCGCAGGGCAGCCTCGGCGTAGCGAATGTCCTGCGTGGCCCGGTACATGTCGTGAAAAAAGAGGATGCCGCCCGACTGGAAACTGCCCTGGATGTTGTCGGTGTCTTTGCCGCCTGCGCCCAGGTTCACCGTGCACAGCGGCCAGTCACCGCGGAAGCCGTACACCAGCATCCAGTCAGCGAACATGCGGGCCCGCTCAAGGCAGTCCGCATCGTGCGTGTATTGCCAGTAGCACAGCATGCCCCAGGCTGCGGACACCGCATCACGCGGATGCAACCATTGGGTCTGCGGCGACTCTTCACGGATCGCGCCGTTCAGATGTCGGTGGCGCGCGTCAAGGATTTGCAGCGAGCGGATGTAATCCACGCAGCGCCGGGCCGCATCCAGGTACTCCGCCTCGCCCGTCATCCGGTGCAGCGACAGCAGGCCCATCAATGCGAACGCACTGTTCCAGTTCGTGCTCAGATTGGACTGATCGCTGCCGATGCGGTGCGAGGAGATAAACCTACCGCGGTTGGCGTCGCGATCCACCTTGACCTGTGTCCGCACCAGCCATTGCCCGGCTTGAATCGCCGCTTCCTGATAACGCTTGTTAAGGTCCGTCGTCACTTGCAAAAACTCCAGGGTTTACCGGCGATCCCAACGCAGGCTCATCACCGCTGAGCCGGTCTCGGCAGGATCGATCTTCACTTGCAACACGCCCTTGGCATCCGCCTGGCCAAGTTGGCGCGAAGCCTGGCCGTTGATCTGCATCATCAATTGCGAACCTGCTGCCGCCTGGCACGTCAGCGTCACCGCAGCGTTGCTGCGCAGCAGGAAACTGCCGTCGTCCTGCTTCGTGAGCGTCACGGTGGTGGGCATGGTCAGCCGATCGTTGGGCTTGGCCACGTAGATCTCCAGGTCGTCGCCGATCTTGAAGCCCGCAGCCCGCAGCACTTGCACTTCGCTGCCGACGTAGCTGCGCACCAGCGTGCGATGGTCCGGGTGCTGGCGGGACTGGATCATGCGGCCGACAAAGTCGAATGTTCCCGGCAGCCCGGCCAACTCGTTGGGCCATTCACCCGTCAGCACGTTCTTCTCGGCGTCCACTGATCCCAGTCGCAGGCGCGTGGCGATCAGGGATTGCCCCCGGAAGATGAGCACACTCCCGCCGTCCCTGGTCTGTTCCACGGTTTCAATCGCGTAGTAATCACTGTGCGAGTACGGCTGCGACGCGCCGGACGGTGAATCGATCAGCACCATGCTCCCGGCCAGCACATCGCCCACAGGCAGCTTGCGATCAATCGTCAGCCGACTTTCATCCCAGTCCGCCTTCGCCTGGCGCACTTTCGCTTCAAAACAGTCGCGCTCCGCTTCGATCCGCCAGCCGCCGGCCTCGATCAGCGTGCCTTCCTGCAATGCCAGGTGCGCCAGCTTGCCGTCCGCATCGAAGCGGGCAAAACCGCGACAGCCCTGCACGGTGACATCATCGGTCGCCATGCGCTGCGATGTGCGCGAAGCCAGCATGCAATCGCGCTTGCCGTCCGCAAGCTCCACCCCCACCGCCACCGCATCCGCCTCGCGCTCGGCAGTCACCGCCAGCTTCTGCGCCGCCCGCACCGGCCAGTCATCGCCGTCTCCCACCTGAGCCACCGTCACGAAACGGCTGCGCAACGGAGCAGTCACGCCCTCGGGCTGCGTGCGCCGCTCCAGAATCAGGTGATGGTGCTTGTCAATCAGCAGCGAAGGCGAACGCGCGGTCACCGCGGTCATGCCGTCGTAGTTGATCACCTCCGTACGCAGGTAGTGCTTGTCGTCGACCAGCTTCCAGGTCGCGGACCAGTCGCTATCGGTCTGCTGGGCTTTGACGTCCCAGATCATGCCATAACCGTTGCCGGGCGGCGGATTCCACAGATAAATCTTGTCCGGCGTCGGGATGTCACCGAGCTTCAGGTCGCGCACCTGGCCGTCGGCTGCGCCGTTGAGTCGTTCGCCCCAACTCTGTTTGGGCTTGTTCCAGGTGACGTCCTGGTTCTGGCCGTCGAGGGCTGCCAGCACCCACACGCCCGGCTGCGGCTGCGGATCGATCCCGGCCACATTGAAGGTGGCGACGCTTTCGTGATCGTCGTACGGCGCGTTCCAGGTGTAGTCGTGCGTCTGGCCGCCGACGATCTGGAAAACGTCGAGGAAATAGTAGTGCTGCGCGTCGGCATCAATCAGCCAACTGAGCCGGCGATAGTCCTTCATGTCCTTGGCGATGTCGCGCCACATGCCGGTGTTGCGCATCTCGAAGCACTGGGCCGGCGGCACGGACAGATAGCCCACGATGTCCGACTGCGGAGCGGTGACATCGGCGGAGCGGCCCTTGTAGAAATAGGATGGGGGCAGATCCTGGTTGACGGTGGCAGCCAGGTGGGCGATGGCCCGCGAGCCCCAGCCGATGTGATCGTTGGTGCCGGCATAGTTGTAGCCGTACTCCCCGACCAGCACCATGCCGTTGCCATAGGGCACGATCGCCATCTGATCGTCGTGGCCGTGCGAAGCGCCTGCACCACCGCGGACAAACAGGGCGCGGCTGTCAGGTCCGATGCCGCTGCGCAGAATGATGATGCCCTTGCCCGGCATCACATCCGACGTTTGCCCCATGGTTGTTTTGCTCACCTGCGCCGCTTCCGCATTCTTGATTTCTGCGGGGGGGAGCGGCCACATGCCAAGGCCCTGCAGCATCAGGTCGTGGATGATCGGCTCCTTGATGTCCTGCTCAGCGATCGAGGCATAAAGCTGCTGCATGTGTTCGAGCCATTCGGGCCGGGTCACCGTCTGCATCAGCATGCGCAGGTACGTGCAGCGCCGCCATGCCAGCCAGTGTTCTGTTTTGTCGAGCAGAACGTAGCGGTCGGGCTTGCTGTCGCCGTACTGCGGATCGCGCCCCAGTATGGGCAGACGAAACAGCAGGTCACTGCAGTAGAGATACCAGCGCCGATCATTGCCGAACTTGAGGCTGTGTGGATAGTCACTCGGCTTGGGCAGTTCGGCTGCGTTGTCGTAGCGTGCAGGATCGTACCGGCTCAGCAACGTGGTCATCACCGCGCTGTAGGAGCGGCCCAGATGCCCGTAGCCGCCGGCAATCTCGTAGTAATCACCGTCGCGATTGAACGTGCCGTCGAGAAATGCGTAGGTGCCATCGATACCCGTGCGCAGGTAATCGGCATCGCCCTTGAGCAAACCCTGCACGGTCATGTTCGCCAGCACCATCAACGCGTGATTCTGCAATCCCTTCTTCTGCGTGATGTACCACGGCTCATAGACGCTGAAATAGTGCTGCAGGATGTTGTCGCGCACGGTCACCGCGGGATCAAGACTGGAAGGCTCATCGCCATAAGGGGCGTTGGCCAGCAGGTCGAAGGCCAGCCCGATGTAGACCGTGCGGTCGTTGGCGATGTTGCCCATGTTGCTGAAGTAGCCCATGCCGGGGCGCAGCGGCGTGACCCAGTCAGCGGTGCCGTCGGTCTCGGGGCGTTTGGCTCGCAAGGTGGCGAATTGATCGAGTATCACCAGGGCTCGCCGCCCCACTGCCGGGTCGCCGGTCAACAGGTAACCGATGGCGAGATTTTCGATCGCAGCGTGCAACTGCTGTTCGATGTAGGCGTTCCAGATGCCCTTGAAGTAGAAACGCTTGCCGTCGCCGGGGCGCACCCAGCCGTCACCGGGGTCGTAGTATTCTTCACCTGGTTTTTGAATGCCGTAGATATCGCCGGTGAACGGGCTTTTGACTTCGCCCGGCCGATCCACGCTGCACATGTCATCGGAGCGCCCGAAGCGAGGCCAGGCCTGGCCCGTCTTGGGATCGCCCGCCATGCCGTAAGCGAACGAGGCATCGACCGGCGGAATCAGATCGATGATCTGCTTCTCGCTGTAGGCCATCCACCGGTCGCACTGCTCGAAGATTTTCTGCACGATGTCGGGGTTGGCCCCCAGCCGCGCCCGCCGCCGCGCTTCGAGGATGTCAGCCGGCGAATAGGCCAGCTCACGGTACGGACGAACTTCCGGCGAATCCTCGCCCCCGACCTCTATCGGCTCCGCCGCCGCGCCCAGCACCCAGATGCCGGTAACCAGCAAGCTCGTCCCGATCAACCGCCACCACGTCGATTGCATGCTCATCATTCTGTCCGCCCCTTTCCGAGTGATCGATATCTCGACGTCTTCACGCGCCCGCACGGTTTGAACTTACCTGACGCGCCGGACGTGCATGCACAGCCATGTTCAACGGTGAGCGGATGCCCCCTGCCGCGTCAGGCGTGGGTCAGATCCGCCATGCGCCCCTGCTCGTGCGCCTGTTCCAGAATGCTGATCTGGCGGCGGACCTGCTGCGGCGTCACCACCAGCGGCTGACCCTGACGCAGTGTCTTGTACAAGTCCTCATAGAAGCACTGCCTCGTCCAACCGATGGTTTTTTCCTGCTCGGGCACAGTCCATTCCCGCCGGGTCCAGACCAGCTTCTCGCTGTTGTAACTGCGCTGCTCGGCCGCCCCCCGCTGCACCTGCCGCGGCGGCAAGGCGCTCAAATCCGTCACCTGCCATTCCAGATGCTCCATACTTCCACGCAGCGTGCCGCGATCACCCATCACCAGCCAGAATTCCTGACGCAATGAACAGGCGCTGGTCATCTCCAATTGAATCAGCGGAGCGCCGGCCGCACGCAGGATCAATACCACGTGATCCTCCGCATCGCCCAGCGTCAGCACCGTATCCAGATGGCAGAACACCTGCGGCTCACTCGGTCCAAACAGTTCCAACGCCAGGTCCAGAAAGTGCGGCCCCGCGTTGTTCAAGGTTCCGCCGCCGAGTTCCCGCAGCGTCTGCCAATCCCAGCGCCGGCCGAAACTGTGCATCGCCATGCGAATCTGTACGATCCGCCCCAATTCGCCCGATTCGATGATCGAACGCACCTTCAGAAAATGCGGGTCGTAGCGGCGATTCTGAAACGGCGCCAGCACGCGCTGCGTCTGCTCGGACGTGGCGATCATCTCGTCCATCTCATCCACGTTACAGGCCACTGGCTTCTCGACCACCACGTGTTTGCACGAACGCATGGCCGCCATCGCGTGCTCGGCATGCAGATGATTGGGTGATGCCACGACGATCAACTCCAGCCGATCGTCAGCCAGCATGTCCTGGAAATCGGGGTACACCCGGGCATCAAACTGCTGCCTGGCTTCCTGGCAACGGTCCGCGTGGGGATCGGTCACCGCTGCGATGCGATACTGCCTGCTCAATTGCTTCAACGTGGCGGCATGAATGTTCCAGCCGCTGCGACCCAGACCCGCGATCCCCACCACCAGGGGTTGGCCCATCTCATCATTGTTCTCTTGGTTCATGACGCTCTCGATCAGCCTGCAAAGGCGATCACCTTGTCGGCATCGGCGATGCGTGACGCGCGCAATGCCGTTCATTGGATCAAAATGCCTGCCCGGCGACACCTATCCCGGCAGAACCAACAGGAAACCATTCACGCAGCCTGATCCTACCGTATTGAGGTCATCATGTCAATACATGATGACCTGCCAACACACCAACAATCTCAATCTTGGACCATGATTGAATATTTTCTCGTATGTTATTGACTGAACTGATGATAGAATTGCGATACCCCGGGTATAATTCGCTGGTTTAGTGTACTATAGATATTGAC
>CAYYGM010000059.1:1764-6835 GCA_964471555.1 uncultured Phycisphaeraceae bacterium | reverse complement strand
TTGGACGCTCGCAGCCTGATCATCAAGCACCACACACGACGCCCTTGTCATTGACCTGCTGGAAACCCCATGGACATGACAAAAACCACCCTGTGCGTCGTACTGACCGGCCTGCTGAGCGGATGCAGCGGCATGGCGAGGGGGAATCAGCCGCAGTCCACGTCGCAGGCAGAGCAGGCAGACCAACTGCTGCTGTCGGAAACCTTTGACGGCGACGAGCTGCCGACCGGGTGGTGGTCCGAGGGCGGCCGCCGCATTTTCGTCCAGAACGGGCGATTGCACCTGGATGCCGACCCACCTGACGATCAGATCGCCAGGGACAAGCACAACATCGCCGCCACCGTCTGGGCCCCACAGGTGATGGCCGGCAACGTGCGCATCGAGTTCGACGCTCATGTGGAAAGCTCGCAGCCTGACGTCTGCAACATCAATCTGTTCTTCTTCTACGCCATGCCTGACGGCAGTTCGCTCTACGAGACGCGCGACCAGCGGGCTGACGGAGCTTACGCCCACTATCACGAATTGAACGGCTACATCCTCACCTTCCTGCGCGACTATCCCAGTCAGCGCGAGTATCACCCCGACGGCACACCCAAGGCGCGTTTCCGTCTGCGCCGTTGCCCGGGCTTCCAGTTGCTCTCCGAGACGCGTGATTACAACTGCCAGGTCGGCCGCACGTATCGCCTGACGGTCACCCGTGTGGACGGACGGATCACCTGCACCGTTGACGGCAACGAGTATGTCGCAGCAGACGATGCGCAGCCACTGGAGGCAGGACAGATCGCGTTTCGCACGTTCCGGACGCATGTGTGGTTCGACAACCTGCGCGTGACCCGACTTCCTTAGTTCAATCGCCACGGAATACCCATGAATCAACACGTCTCCGGCTACGAATACATGGTGGTCGGCATTTACTTCGTGTTCATGCTGATGATCGGCTTCGTGTTTCGCCGCTTCAGCAGCAACGCCAGCGACTACTTCCGCAGCGGCGGACGCGGCACGTGGTGGCTGGTGGGCATGAGCGCGTTCATCAGCGGCATCAGCGCCTACACCTTCACCGGGGCCGCGGGCGTGGTCTTCGAAGCCGGCTGGAGCGTGACCTGGATCTACCTGGGCAACGCCCTGTCCTTCCTGCTGGCGTTTCTGTTCACCGCCGCGTGGTTTCGCAGATTGCGGGTCATCACGCTGGCCCAGGTCATCCGCATCCGTTACGGGGCGGTCACCCAACAGATTTACGCCTGGTACAACGTAGCCCTGTTCGTGCTCATGGGCGGCGCGATGGGCTTATACGCCCTGGCCATCTTCACCAGCAGCGTGTTCGGGTTCAACGTCTATGCGGTGATCGGGGTGCTGGGACTGGTGGTGCTGATCTATGACACGGCCGGGGGACGCTGGGCGGTGATGGCGGCTGACTTCCTGCAGGGCGTGATCGTCATGGTGGTGACCATCAGCCTGGCGGTGCTGGTGCTGATCAAGGTCGGCGGTTTCGGTGAGTTGATGAAACTGGTGTACGAGAATACCAAGCCCGGCGATATGTCGTGGATCAAGTCGGCCGGGCAGTTCTCCGCCAATCGTTACACGCTGGCCTGGGCCATTGCCCTGGCGGTCAAGCAGGGCCTGTACGGCGCCTCGCTGGCCACGGCCCCGCGCTACCTGTCAGCCAAGGACGACAGCCATGCCCGCAATGCGGCGTTGCTGGCCATGTGCCTGATGTTCGTCGGCTGCTTCTTCTGGTTCATCCCACCGCTTTACGCCAAGGCGGTCTGCCCCGAGATCGTCGAAGCCATGAAGCTGAGCAAGCCGGGCGAGTCGGCCTATGCGGTGGCCAGCCTGCAACTGCTGCCGACCGGCATGGTGGGATTGATGGTCGCCAGCATGTTCGCCGCCACCATGAGTTCGCTGGACGCAGCCCTGAACGCCAATGCCGGCATCCTGGTCTGCGATGTCATCCCTGCCCTGCGGCGAAAGCTCGGATTCCACAAGGAACTGAGTGACAAGACGCAACTGCACCTCAGCCGCATTTCCACCATCGCGATGGGCTTGATCTGCATTGCCACGGCTGCCAGCTTCGCTTCGGTCAAGGGCCTGGGTATGTTCGAACTGGTGCTGGCGGTGGGCACGCTGCTGGGGTTGCCCATGCTCATTCCGCTGGTGCTTGGTCTGTTCGTCAAGCGCGTGCCCTGGTGGTCCGCCCTGCTGTCGATCGGGACCGGGCTGATCGGTTCGATCACCGGCTACTGCTATCACTGGAACTTCCAGACACAGGTGATGGTCAACCTGGCCTGCGGATCGATCGGGTTCTTCAGCACCATGTTCTTCTATCGCGAAACCGACACCCAATCGGCTGAGCTGGCCCGCGAGACGTTCCGCCTCATCCGCACCCCGGTCGATTTCGAGAAGGAGATCGGCAACCCCAACGACGATCAGCAGTTCAAGACCGTCGGCTTCTTCATCACCGCCACCGGCATCATGGTGCTGACCATGTTGCTGGTACCCAATGCCTGGGGTGGACGCATCATCATTGCGGTGATGGGCGGGCTGATCCTGGGGACGGGCCTGCTGCTGAACTACCTCGGCCGCCGCGCTGCCGCCAGAATGCAAAAAACCCCACAACTGCCAACAGCGCCAGCGACAGACAACTGATCCATCGCCCCACGATAAAACCCAGCGGCGCGTACACCAGCATGAAGTGATGCCGCCCCTTTTGCAGGGCGATGCCGCGCAGTGTGTAGTTGGCAGGCTCGATTGTGTAATCCGACTGCCCGCCGGCTTCCAACGGCCGCACGCGCCAGCCTCGGGCGAAGTTGTCCGTCACCAGCAGCATGGCCGGCTGCGACAGTTCCGCTTCGATCTCCATTTCGTCCGGGCCGTGGTTGATTAATCGCACATGGCCGTCCACCGCACCCGGCTGCGATTGGAACGGCGGCTGCTTCTCCAGAATCACCTCCGTGGCTGGATCGAAATGGTCATCCATCAGCGTTGCGAAAATCTCGTCGCGCTCGTTCAACACCCGGTACCGGCTGATCAACAGCGCATGCGGCATCGCCCCGGACAAGCTGGCCACCGGCATCTCCGCCACCGGCTGCAATACGAAACTTAATCGGAACATGCGATACAGCGTGTAGAACGGATACGCCCGCTGGAAACCGACGTACTGCGTCGCCTCGTCGGGATCAATGCCCTGGCTGTAGGAAATCAACTGGGCATAGCGGCCAAGCACACCCGGGTCGTAACCCCACATCTCGTACAGCCCGTGATTCATGGCCTGATTGGGAGCCGACTCCGCCAGGTGCAGCACGCGCTGCTGGTCCTGTTGAATCTCCGCCACGTGGGCCCAGGTAGCCGGATAATCCAGCTTCACCGGCATCGTCGCCCGTGTACTGCGGGCAAACAGAAACATCTCCACCATCAGCAATACCACCAGCCCATACACCGCCTGCGCCCGATAGCGCATCGCTGCCGCCAGCAGCGCCATCGCCAGCAGCGTCGCCAGAGCCAGCATCATCGACATGCCGGCCGCATGCTGGACCTGGCTGAGAAACGCCTCGTTCTCGTACGGCAGCCGGGGATAAATGATCAGCTCACCGCTGTGGACGATCATTTCAACCAGGCTCGCCATCACATCGCCGGCGTAGATCACGATCGTCGCCATGCTCGCCAGCAGCACCAGCACCAGCAACCCGATCACCACGCGCCACATGCTGCGCGGGTTCTGCCTGGCCTGCACCATCAACAGATCGAAGCCCATCCCCGCCATCAGGCTCAGGAACACCGCCACGAAGATGAGAAACTTCGCCACACACCTGAAGCTGCCGTAACCGGGAAAGTGCGCGTACATCGGTCCATACAGCGGCGTAAACCTGCCCATCGCCAGCACCGCCGCAATCGCCACCATCGCCACACTGATCCATCGCTCCGCCCCGCGCAATCGCCACCCCGCCCAGCCCGCCAGCACCAGCGTGCTCAGCCCCACAAACGGGCTCATCTCCCAAAGATTGTTGCGCCCGAAATAAAAATGGGCCACGTCCAACCCTGCCACCGTCACCGGCTTCATGTCCCCGAAAAAGTACGGCCCGATCAACCCCAACCAATCCTCCGGCGGCAGCGAATACATCCTCGCCATGATGAACGGCAAACCGCCCTGCCGCACATTTTCACTTGCCGCTTCAATTCCCGGCAACAACTGCACCGCTGACAAACACGCACCCCCCAGCATCATCGCCACCCCCCCGCCGGTCAGCATCCCGCGATGTTTCGTCACGCACAGGTTCATCAACCCGTAAACCGCCAACATGATCCCGCTGTAGTAAACGTACTGCGGATGCCCAGCCAGAATCTGCATCGCCAGCGCTACCGCCCCCAGCAGCGCCCACTGCCATCGCCCTTCTTTCGCTAATCCGTCCACCGCCAGAAACAGCAGCGGGATCCACACCATCACCGCCAGGTGCGGCAGGTGTCCAGGCATGATGTGCAGAAAGTACGGCCCACTGAACATCATCGCCACGCCGCTGCACACCGCACCTGCCGCGCTCACCCCCCGATACCGCGCCCACGCATACGTAAACTGCCCCATCAGAAACACGTGCAGCGCGATCAGCACATTGATCGCCACCCCCAGCGGCAGCAGCAGGTGCAACCAGTTGGGCGGATAGAGCAAGGCGGACTGAAACGTCGCCAGGTAAGGCGTCCCGCTAAACAGGTGCGGGTTCCACAACGGCAGATCACCGCCGCGCATTTGGGAAAACCCATAATCCCGCCACGGTAGAAACTGCAGCGCCATATCCCCATCCGCATCGCCCAGCACCATGCGGCTGTTAACCAGCACATCGCCGAACATCGCCAGGGTCAGCAGTGCGAACAAGGCCGCCGCGATGATCGCGGGACAACGCAGCAAGGTTGTGACAGGAGAGAAGGATTGCTCGTTGTGATCCCGCATCGCTGCCTCGTCCGCCACGTGCCAGCGACATCATACCTGCAACCGCATTCATCACACACCCCACACCCCACACCCAACACGGCTGCACCACCGAAGAAACAAACCATCACTCCCAACCCTACCATTCCAACTGCC
>CAYYGM010000059.1:0-1664 GCA_964471555.1 uncultured Phycisphaeraceae bacterium | reverse complement strand
GGCTGCACCACCGAAGAAACAAACCATCACTCCCAACCCTACCATTCCAACTGCCGCTATTACAGATGCGGGCTATTATTAGTTTTCTAAAAATCTAATAATAGCAATCCCACGAAAAACTCACGTCTCAGGGCGTGCCGACTTCAGTCGGCATGCCGGCCGGTACGCATGCCAGCAAAAGCTGGCAGGCCTGAGCTTTTTTCGCAAACCGTAAATGAGACATACGGCAGCAATGGCGGTTAGAGGGCGAGCCACCGGTGGGTCGCAATTGAATTTCTGGAAGCAGATGCGCCAGCGAACCACTGCGCAGGGCGATGCGAAGGACTGACCAACGAAGCACGCCCTGCTGCTACGAACACAACCTGTATTCCCTTCCGTCCAATCCCTCTGCCTGCCCAGCAACCACTTGGTGTCCACTCACATCTATTATTAGTTTTCTAGAAAACTAATAATAGCGAACTACCCGCAAAACGGACGAGCAAGTGCGGTGACATTGGGCGTAGCAAGAGGTTGTGTTTCGGGTTGAATCAGCGAACCACGCCGATGATCGAAGCACTTTCAATAGTCAGTTCGAAGGCTGGGGCATCAGTTGGTGCATCAACTGGTGCATTCACTACGTGGTGGCTCGTGCATCGGCCGGCGCGTCAGACGGTGCGGTGATTTGCGTGTCCGTCGGGGCAAACAGGCGCCTTTGCAGGTGCAGCGAGACGTGAACAAGGCCGATCAACACCGGCACTTCCACCAGCGGGCCGATCACCGTGGCAAAGGCCTGGCCGGAGTGGATGCCGAAGACCGCGATGGCGACGGCGATGGCCAGTTCAAAATCGTTGCTGGCGGCGGTCAGGGCCACGGTGGCGGCCTGCGGATAGCGGCCATTCAACCAACGGGCGGCAAAAAAAGTCAACAGAAACATGACCAGGAAGTACGCGGTCAGCGGTATCGCCACCCGCAGCACATCCAACGGCAACTGCACGATCTTTTCGCCCTTGCTGCTGAACATCACCACGATCGTGAACAGTAGCGCGGTCAGCGTCAGCGGGCTGATCTTTGGAATAAACACCCGCTCGTACCACTGCTGATCCTTCAGTCTCAGGCACAGCATGCGCGTGATCGCTCCCGCGGCCAGCGGCGTGCCCAGGTAGATCAGCACCGTCCTGGCGATCTGCCACGTGCTGACCTGCACCACCGCGCCCTCCAGTCCCGTCAGCGGCAGCAGCAGTGTGATAAACAGCCAGCCGTACACGCCGTAGAGCAGCACCTGGAAGATGGCATTGAACGCCACAAGGCCGGCCGCCAAATCGCGGTCGCCGTCGGCCAGGTCGTTCCACACCAGCACCATGGCGATACACCGTGCCAGCCCCACCAGGATCAACCCCATCGCATAGTCCGGCAGGTCATACAGCAGCGCCACCGCCAGCACAAACATCACCACCGGCCCAACCACCCAGTTAACCGCCAGCGATAACCGCAAAACATTCCCATGCCGGAACACGGCCGCCAGTTTTTCGTAGCGCACTTTCGCCAGCGGCGGATACATCATCAGGATCAGCCCGATAGCGATGGGAATGTTGGTCGTGCCCACCTGGAAGCGATCGATGAACGTTTCCGCACCGGGCATCAGATAACCCAGCACCACCCCAACCGCCATGGCGGTGAAGATCCAC
>CAYYGM010000058.1:0-25278 GCA_964471555.1 uncultured Phycisphaeraceae bacterium | reverse complement strand
GATCGACGGGCAGGAGACGTGCGATCTGACGGCCGGGCAGCGCGTGCTGGTCAAGTGCCACAATCGCCGGGTGCGTCTGATTCATAATCCGGACTACAACTACTGGCAGATGCTGGCCCACAAGATGCGCTGGGCTGCGCCGCCGCGACGGGATTAACGCAACATGCTCAAGATGCTGGTGATGTTGATGGGATTGGTCGCCTGCGCCCAAACGCCTGCCGCGGCCCCGGTTCAGGAGCAGAGCCCCGTCGATCCCGCGGTCGATCACTGGCTGACGCTGATCGAAGCCAAGGCCCACGAGGTCAAGACGCTGCGGGCCAAGCTCAACTACACACGGGAGCAGGGTTTGCTGGGCGATGTGCAGCGCCGCTTCGGCGAGTTGATTTACCAGGCAGGACCGCCGGCCAAATTCTGCGCCCGGTTCGACAAGATCGTGGTCGATGATGCCGTACACGGGATGGACAAAACCTACACCTTCGACGGCCGATACATGGTCGAACGTGACGGCGATGAGAAGATCTTCTCCCGCTGGGAACTGGCCAAAGAGGGCGAGACAGCCGACCTGCTGACGCTGGGCGAGGGGCCGTTCGCACTGCCGCTGAACATGAACAAATCGCAGGTGCTCAGCCGCTTCGAGGTGGCCCTGGCCGATGACGGCAAGGATGAGCCGGTGCACCTGGTGCTGACGCCGCGCGAGGGCGTGGAGATGGACGCCAGCAAGGTGGAACTGTGGTTCGACCGCGACACACTGCTGCCGGTGCGGGCCCGCACGGAGAACGAGGAGCGCGAGGACGCCAGCGACGTGAAACTGCGCGAGGTGGAGCTGAACCCGCAGGACATCCCGGACGATGCGTTCAACGCCGATTTGCCCGACGACGCTTCCTGGCGGGTGAACGATTACCAGATGAAGGACGCGGAGTCGGCGGATACTTCCAAGGCACAGACGCCTGCCGGTGGTGATGAGCAGGCGGCGCAAGAAAAAACGCAGGACGGCGAATGACTCCGCGATCCTGCGTTCCCACTATGGCAGCTTGTTTGAGCGAACGACTTACGCTGCTTCGTCGCGCTTGAGGCGGCGTTTGCGGCCAACGGTGCGCTGGTCGGCAGTCATGCGGCGCTGCGGCTCTTCGTTCATCACCTCGACCAGTTCGGACGGGTCGTGAGCCCACAGGTCGGCGCCGATTTCCTCAGCCAAGCCGTCAGCACGATTGAAGACGCCGCCGCCGACGATGATCTGGATCCGTGGCGAGGCTCCGATCTCGTGCAGGCGGTCGATCAGCAATCGGGTCTGCGGCACGGTGGCGGGGATGACCGCAAAGATCACCAGCTTCTCGATGCCGGCATCGGCGATCTGGGCGATGATCTCATCATTGGCTATGCCACCACCCGCGTAGTGGACACTGTAGCCGTCAGCTTCCAGCAGGTCGGCGCCGATCTGGGCGGCCAGTTCTTCGGAATCCTCGTCGCCGCTGACGATCAGCACCTTGGTGCCGCGCTGCGGTTTCTGCTCGAGACGCAACTGGAGCTGATCGACCAGTTGGCGGATCAGCCGGGTGGCGAAGTGGTGAGCCAGGCGCGAGAGCTGATCGTGGCGGTGCAGGTTCTGGATATTCTCCAGGGTGGGCCAGATCAACTGGCTGAGGATCTGCTCAGCGGAGCAGTCAGCGTCGATGGCCTCGTCGATGATCTGGCGGGCGGCCGGGCGGTCGCCGCTGATGGCTGCGTTGAAGAAGCGGTCGTGCAGAACGTTTCGTCGGCTGGTCATAACCAAAAGTCTCCAGAGTCGGCCGCCGGCGGCGGGGTGGTTTCTCCTCTCAGGCTCAATCGCCTGAGCCATGTTCAACTGCAATGTCATCGGCCCCCAGTCCTGCGAATCTTCATCGCCCGTTGGGTTCGTCTCATAATCCCGCCGGGATCACGGCCCATAACCGGGCTCAGGCTGCTACGATGAATCCGGGGCCGTAGCCCCCGGCTCGGCCAGAGCCGGGCATTGTGTGCCCGGACCAGGGAGATCACCCATGAACCAATCGCGCAACAAACGACTGGGACGGACTTTGCTGACACTGGCGCTGCTGGCTTTGCTACTTCCGGGGACGGGCTGCAGCGTGAATCCCGCCACGGGGCAGAAGCAGTTCAACATGCTCAGCCAGTCGGAGGAGGTCAGCCTCGGCTCCGAAGCCGCCCCGCAGTTCCTCAAGGAATACGGCGGCCCCATCCCCTCCCAGGCCGTGTGCCAGTACGTCAGCGACATCGGCATGAAGCTGGCCAAGGTCAGTGAGCGGCCGAACCTGCCCTGGGAGTTCCATGCCGTCGATTCAGCCCAGATCAATGCCTTCGCCCTGCCCGGCGGCAAGGTGTTCATCACCCGTGGCTTGATGGCCAGGCTCGACAGCGAGGCCCAACTGGCCGGGGTTCTCGGGCATGAGATCGGCCACGTCACCGCCCAGCACATCGGCCAGCAGATGTCCCGGGCCGCGGTGGCCTCGGGCATCGTGCAGGTCATCGGCGTGGCCGCCAGCGTCAAGGATGAAACCTGGCTGCAGGTGCTGGGCGTCGGGGCCCAGGCCGGCGGCGGTCTGTACCTGCTGAAGTTCAGTCGCGATCAGGAGACGCAGGCTGACGAACTGGGCGTCCGATACATGACACGCCTCGGCTACAACCCCATGGCCCAGATCCAGGTCATGCGCGTCTTGAAGGAAGCATCCGGGGGCGGCGGGGGTATGGAGATGCTTCAGACCCACCCGCTGCCGCAGTCGCGCATCGATCACCTGCGCGACCTGATCAAAAAAGATTACCCCAACTTCCGCGACGAGGGTCAACTGGCCTTCCGCAAGCAGGCCTACCAGGATGCGGTGCTCACGCCATTGTCCAAGCTGCCGCCGCCCAGGAACACCGGCCAGTGATGCACATGCCCGTCGATCCTGCCTGGACGGATGAGAACCTGAACAATCCGCACGCCGTGACGGACAAGGCGCAGCGCGTCGAGCGCATGTTCGCCGCCATCGCCCCTCGCTATGACCTGAACAATCACCTGCACTCGCTGTGGCGCGATCAGGCCTGGCGCCGGGCCGCGGTGAAGCTGGCTCAACTCAAACCAACGGACACCGTACTGGATGTCGCCTGCGGGACGGGCGATCTGACCATGTGCTTTGCTGCGGCCGGCGCTCAGCGCGTGATCGGCATCGACTTCACGCACGAAATGCTCACCCTCGCCCGGCAGAAAGCACCAGCTTTGTCGTTCCAGCGCGGTGATGCGATGAATCTGCCCATCGCCGACGCAGCGGTGGACGTCGTCTCCATCGCCTTCGGCCTGCGCAACGTGGCCGACCCCCGCAAGGCTTTGGCCGAGTTTCACCGTGTTTTGCTTCCGGGGGGGCGGTTGATCGTGCTGGAGTTCGCCACGCCCACCAATCGACTGGTGCGGGCTTTCGATCGCATTTACCGGGAAAGAATCATGCCCGTGACCGCCGCCTGGATTGCCGGCGACAAGGTGGGCGCCTACCGCTACCTGCCGCGCAGCGTCAGCACCTTCGCCGACCCTCGCAAGATGGCGCAGATGCTGGGCGAGGCTGGGTTCCGCGAGGTGACCATGAAACCGATGACCTGTGGCATCGCGGTGGTGTATCGGGGGATCAGGGTTGATGGTTGATGGTTGTTAGTTGTTGGTTGGTGGCTACTTAATTCATCAACCACCACAACCACAAACCAACAACCACAAACCACAAACCAACAACCAAAGACCAGCCCCTCCTACTCCACGATCTCAATCACCTCATCGCCCAACTGGAACACGACGTTGCGGCCGACGCTCAGCCAGGGGGCGGTCTCGGGATGATCGTGCAGCAGGGCGAAGTAGTCATCGGAGGCGAAGGTGATCTGCCGCACGGGCGGGTCTTTCAACTGCTGGACGTTGCTGTCGATCCACTGGTTGCCGTTGAGCACGAAGGCCCGACCGCGGACCGTCTGCACCGCGATGGTCGCCTGCGGTTGAGCGGCTCCAGGCCTGATCGTCATGCTGGGGGCCGCAGCCACCTGGGCCTGTGAGAGCAGACTGTTTTGCCGATTGGCCGCGATGCCCATGCGTCCCGTGTCGGCTGACTTCATCTGTGAGTATTCACCGGCCACCGCTTCGCTCAGGGCTGAATCCTGGCTGATCCGCGGCAACGTCTGCTGGGCGGCCGGCACCTCCCGTCGCTGCTCATCTTCCACGATCAGGTACGAGGTGTAGGGCGTGATGATGCCGAACTTGCGGGCCAGGGTCACCACTTCGTCTTTCAGTTCCCTGGACTCACCGTGCAGACGGATCTCATCAAGCAGGAAGCCGACGCGGCGGGTGGCCCACATGCGCGGGATGAAATCGTGGCGCGTGCTCTTGCGGGCAAAGTCAACGTTCTGCTCGCAGGCGATGGTGTTGTCGCCTTGCTGGCCGGTCAGTGTCAGTGTCGTGTCGCCGTCACCGTGATAGCGGCCGAAGACGACCATCTGTTCGCCGCGGAACATGTCGGGCAGATCGCGCGGCATCAGTTGGCTGATCTTCACGCCATCAGCTTTCAACACCGGGTCGGCCAGCACGGGCTGGTCGATCTTGGCGTAGAAGTTTGACAGCTTCAGCTCCAGATCCTCCTCCGGCAGCACATACTGACTGGCCGCCCGCGTGGTCTGCGTGATGCGGTCCAGCAGCTTGGTGTTGATATCGGTGCCGATGCCGAAACAGAAGATTCTCGCAGCATCACTGTGCTTGCTCACCGCCTTGACGATTCGATCGGGATCGGTCTGGCCGACGGTGGGTTTGCCATCGGTCAGGAAGACGATGTAGGCCGCCCCGGCTGCATCGCTGTCCTTTGCCTGGCGGATCGCTTCGGCCAGTGCGTCGTTAATGGCGGTGCCGCCCACAGCTTTCAGATCATCGACAAACGCCAGGGCCTGCCTGCGCCGCTTGTCGGTGACGTTGACCGGTGAATCGAACAGCGGTTCGACGTCGGTGGCGAAGCGGATCAACTGGAACGTGTCGTTGTCGTTGAGATTGTTCAGGCAGTAACGCAACGCCCGCTTGGCCTGGGCCAGCTTTTCGCCGGCCATGGAGCCCGAGGTGTCCAGCACGAACAGAATACGTTTCGGTTGGTCCTGGGCGTCTTCACCTTCCGGGGGGGGTGAAGCCAGCAGCATGAAGTAGCCGTCCTCGCGACCGTCGTTGTAAGTCATCAGCGTCAGGGCCGGGCCATCGTCCTTCCGGTGCGAGGCAAACAGCAATTGCACGTTGCCCGAGGCTGTGTCCGAGGATTCAAGGCTGACGGTTGCGCGGTGTTTACCCTGACGGCTGATTTCCAGTTCATGCGTCGGGCTGTACAGCGTGGTCAGTCGGCCGGTCGTTTCCAACTCGATCTTCACCTCCAGCGTGGTGACATTGCGGCCTTCGACATGATGGTCCGTTAATGGATACTCGTAACTGATAAGCCCGGCATCAGCGGGCAGCAGTTGCGTGTAGGTGATGGTGATGCGTTTCTCGCTGTTGGGCTCAATGGGAAAAACGCGGGCCCGGATCAATCCATCATCGCAATACTCCAGCAGGGCGGGATCGCGCATCTTGCGCACGATGTCCTCGTAAATGCGGCGAGCCTTGCCCGCATCCAGCAACTCCGCTTCGACCTGCTCACCATTGACATCCATGAGCACCTGATCAATCTGGGCCCCGCGGACCAATGGAAAAACGAAGTGGCCTTCCAATTGTCTTGATGTGGGGTTGTAGAAAACATGCTCGACCGTGGTGGTGGCCACCTGGTCATGGACCTCCACCTGCACCTGGTGATGGCGCAGCTCCAGGCACCCCCGGCGCGGCCACGGCCCCGGCGGCAGAACCGAGTCCGGCCCGTCAATGATGATCAAACCCTGCCCGCAGGCCTGACCGGCCAGCAGAAGCATCAGACCAACGGCGGCAAGCGTTCGCAGCGACTTCATGGCGGTTCTCCCAGCGCGGGTGTCTGCTCCATCAGACGCCCCAACCGCCGCCCGGTTCCCGCCCGGCCGCGGTTTTACCGCCGAGCCAATGTCGGCTACACTGATGGGCTTGAGAAAGTGCTACGGGGTGTAGCGCAGCTTGGTTAGCGCGCTTGACTGGGGGTCAAGAGGTCGCTGGTTCGAATCCAGTCACCCCGATTCATGTTCTGGGTTTACGTACTGGTCAGTGAGAAGGCCGCAGTTCGTTACGTCGGGTCAACGCAGGATCTGACGAAGCGATTGAGTCAGCACAATCGAGGCCATTCCCGATCCACCCGTGCGGCGGCCGTCCAGCGTGAGCGATACTTCAAGACCGGCCGCGGCCGACCAATTGCTTGGTTAGCGCGGTCGCCTGGGCGACAGGTCGCTGGTTCGAATCCAGTCACCTCGATTGACATAACGAACGTTTCGGTCGTTGGTTAGTGTCAACATTCCCAGAGCCGGGCGTGCTCCTGTGCAATATGATTCCCGGCGAGCAGTAGCGTGCCGGCTACCGGCCCGCTGAAAAAATCACCGCTATTGACTTTTTCAAATCCTTGGGAATATTGTTCCTCGCGCTTCCACGATTCCGCAGCGCACTCGGCAACCGCACGTGATGCGGGCCTGCCGAGCGGCCTAGGTCGTTCGTCAAAGGTTCGTTGAGCTTCAAGCCCATACGTGCGGAACACATTTATGAGCAATGCCATCGGTTCGTCGGTGCCGGTCCTGCAGACGGGTGTCTCCAAAGGAACTGCTTTCACGCCGGCCAAGTGGTTCTATTGCGGAACGGCGCTGCTGCTGCTGATTCTGGCGCTGTGGGGGTTCAGCCAGTTTTATCTGCACGGCAGGGCTTACCCCGGTGGTCGGCCGATCGATCCGCGAATCTTCGCCATCGTGGTGGGACACGGCGTGGTCATGACAGCCTGGCTGATCCTGCTGGTGATTCAGCCCTTGCTCGTGGCACTGAACAAGCGGCGGGTGCACATGACGATCGGTCGCTTCGCGGCCGGGTTGGTGGTGTTGATTCTGATCTTTGGCAACTTGATCGCGATCGGTTCCGCCCGGACCACGCCGGCCGAGGCGGTGATCTGGGGCATGTCGCCCAAGCAGTTCATGGCTGTGCCGTTCGTTTCCGTGTGGGCGTTTGCGGTGTTTGTGGCGCTGGGTGTGTATTACCGGCGAAAGCCGGACATTCATCGCCCGATGATGCTGGTGGCGACGTTGACGGTGATGTCAGCCGCGATCAGCCGGATTGATCCCTTGAATCACCTGTACCTGGGCACGTTCTGGGAGCGGCAGTTCGGGCCGTTCTTTATGACCATTGTGCTGAGCCTGCTGCTGTTGACCGTGCGCTGCATACTGGTGCGCAAGTTTGAGCGGTGGTTCGCCCTGGGGGTGGTGGCGATGATCGCGTTGAACCTGTTTATCCTGAACATCGCGACCACCGCGGCATGGGACCGCTTTGCGTCGCTGTTTGTCAGTTGAATCGCCGTTTACGGTCGTCGCCTGCGGATTATGGCAGCGCCAAGGACGCAGAGCATGGCGAGCGCGTGCGGTTCGGGGATGACCACGCCGGCCAAAGCTTCCTCGAAGGCCACGTCGCTACCCGTGCCGAAGCCCCAGTTGTCGCCGATGATCTGCAGGTCGGCGAGGTTGACGTAGCCGTCGCCGGTGAAGTCGCCCTGGGACCAGGCCGCGATGCTGGACTGCCAGTTGTCGCCCAGGATTTGCAGATCGCTGAGGTTGACAATGCCGTCCCCGTTGGCGTCACCGGGATGGAGGCTACAGATCGTGGCGACATCCCATGAGGCGACGGTTCCCTCCAGCAATCCATAGTCCATGTAGGAGGGGAAAAGGATTTCTTCCCAATCGGGCTGGTAGTCAAGATCCCACGTGAACAGTACCTGGCCGGCGTCGGCGGAGAGTTGGGCGCTGGTGGGCAGAACGATGACTTCCACACCCGAACTGTCGAAATAGCGCAGGCGGATGTCTTCATTGAGATAGTTCGTGTCGCGGCCGTAGTAATCGACCAGCAGTTGGATATGCTTTTCGTGATGGGGCATTGCCTGATTGCCGACGTGAAAGCGCTGGAGCGTGGTGTTGGGATCGTTGGGATCGGTCCACGGTCCCAGCCAGCCCTGGCTTTGATAGAACCCGGCCTGAAAGCCCGCCTCGCGAGCTATGGGACCGGAGGGGCTGGGGGCCCAGGCCAGATCGTAATTGGCGACGTACTGGGGGTCCTTGTCCAGGCCCGGGCAGAAGGTGACGTAGCCGTTGGCGCCGGAAAGGTATGTGTTCTGTGTCACCGGATCAATCAGATCCCATTGTGTGGTGAATGAGTTGATGTAGGAGTCATTGCCGTTCATGCCGACATTCAGATCCGAATCGTGCCAGATGGATCGGTTGAGGTTGTTATCCCAGCCTACGAATGTCACGGCATGAGCGGGATTGTAAAACTGAACCCCGACGTACTGGCAGCGAAACAGTTCATTCTGCAGGAAGGCATAGTCAACCGCGGTTAGCATGCGATATTCAGCGGTGACGTCCGTGTAGTTGAGGGTGGGGTTGTATTCGGGGCTGCTGGGATTCTTGCCATACCACGCCAGCCAATAGCTGATGGCCTGATCGGGCGCTCCACCGGAGGCGATGCCGTAGGCGGCTGTGAGTTGATTGTAAATGCTCTGGGCCCGCTGCTGAGCCTGGCCGCCTGTGCCATAACCAGCCGCGGCGAGAATGTCGGAAGCTGATGCCAGCCAGCAACTGCTGTCACCGGGCAAGGGCGGTAACGGAGCCTTATTCACGTCCGGGATGGGAGTGCCATCCTGCGACATCTTGACGAATTGTGTTGGAAGCTGGCCCCAGGCGGAAGAACAGATCGATAGCGCCAGAACGATGACGAATTTTGCAGTTCGGCTGGTCATTTCCTGCTCCCGCTGAAGGTGAACATGGGACAGAGCGATGATGTTGCGTCCGCGCCCTCGGCCCCGGTTCCCGGACAGCCATTGAGCTAATTGCACGTCGTAATGATCAGTTCTCCCGCGCGCGCCCGACGGCACCACCTGACAAAAATGACTCTGTAATACAATCGAGCACAAATGATGATGATGGAATCAATTGTAATCGGACAACCCACCTTTTCGCAGTCCGCGCACGTCGGATATTCACCCCACAAACGATGAAATTCATGCACGAACATCGTCTTCCGGGCGGCGCATTGGTGATCTGCCGGTGATCGCCTAGAATCTGGCCGCAGTTTGGGGTGGTTGATTGGGATAGTTGACCGCATTTGAGAGGATGCTTCATGAATCGGATCAATCGTTTCCTGTGGGTCGCCTGTCTGCTGGCGTGTGGTCCGTGGGCCTATGGGCAGAACGCCGAGCAGCGGGTGGCGGAGTTGCAAGCCCAGCTCGCAGCCCTGCAGCAGAAGGTGGCCGCCCTGGAAGCGGAGAACGCGGAGCTTCGCCGCAAACTGAACCTGACCGAGCAGCAGAAGCAGGATCTGACCGTCGAGCGGGCCCAGCTCGAGAAGCTGGCCGGCGTCACCAGCAAGGGTGATGCGGTCGAGTCGGCGGCAGCCCTGATTGAAAGCAACTATGACGCCCAGGCGGACGCGACGCAGGTATACATCAAGCCGCGCCCGATCGAAACCACTTCACCCGGTCCTTTCAGCGTCGAGCATCACCTGAGCCTGGCTTACCTGTACCCCGGTCAGCAGATGCAGCAGCCGCCGGACAAGGTGCAGGTGATGATCGATGTCTTCAAGCACCCGGTTAACTCTTATCGCGCGTTGAAAGAGGTGACCTTCGACGTCGATGGCCAGCAGGTCGTGGTGCCGGTGGCGGATTACCAGGTGCTCAAGGTCTATCGCAGCGCCCCGAGCCTGCGCCGCAGCAGTGATCGCCAGGATGAGCGGCTGACGTTGTCGCTGGATATGGCGACGCTGCGCAAGCTGGCAGCCGCCACGCAGGTGACGTTGAAGCTGCCGGGCAATGAACTGATTTTCGAGCGCGAACACCTGGCCATGCTGGGCGCGGTGCAGCAGCGGATCAACATGGGGCTGTAGCGACGCCCAGTGCTGCGGCGTATTTGCTCCACAGGGCGGATGCCGCGGCGATGCTGTCGCCGCGCGGTTGCGCATCGAACCGCAGCGGTTGCGACGCCCAGTCCTTTTCCCACTGCCACAGGCGGCCGTCGAACTGCGGATCCAACGCACGCCCGTGCCGCAGTGAATCGCCCAGCATGTCGAGAAAGCGGCCCCAGCGTTCACGATAGAATCCGCGGATCAGACCTGACCATTCCTTGCGGGCATAATCTCGCAGCTTCAGCGTCTCATCGCCCCAGGTCGTCAGCACACGCAGAGCGTTCCATGCCTGGCGATCACGTTCGACATTCGTGGCGCCCCAATGCCGGGCTTGGTCAAGCCAGTCTCCCAGCAGAAATTCGCGCCGCGTGGCCAGCAGATCATCCAGGTCGTCAAACAGTTGCAGAAAGGCAGCCGTGCTCGCGGCCAACGCAGCCGCATCGCGCTTCTGCCAGGCGGCGATCACATTTCCGTGCAGCGCGGCCGCATGGTTCGAGAGCACCTGCCGGGCTACGTTGACCAGGTCGAAGCGGAACGTGTCACGATCGCCCAGCGTATCAGCCGCCCGCATCAGGCAGCCCCACGCTTCGGCCAGTCTTTGCACGTCATACGGCGGCGGATCGATCGGCTCCAGCCGCGGGGCATGGTCGATGATCGATCGTGTCTTGTGCAGCCCGGTGTAAACCGTCTCGCCCAGCAGCAGCCACGCCCGCTCCGCTTCCGCATGGGTCAAACCATAGCGCCGCCGGGGATAGTCGCGCAGCCATGATGTGAGGTCCACCGCATCATCGCGCCATGCGGACTCGAACATCAGGTCATACACCACCGGGTTGTCATCCAACCCTTCATTGACGATGCCCACGCCGGCCAGGTTGCCGATGTCGGGCTGCTGACGGTCGGCCGGTAACTGCTGCGCAATCGTGTCCAATGCACCCTGCAGCAGCACGTTGCGCCCGAAGCTTTGGATATTGCACCACAGCCAGGGCTTGCCGAAGAACGAGCGCGTCCGCCCCCACAGCGGCACCTTCTCGCAGTACAGATCCAGCACCAGCATGTGCTCGTCACGCACGCCGGCAAAGACCGCCTCGATGCGCGGCAGCGTCCAGAAGTCACGCTTGTAATAGAACGGCCACGACTGCAACACCCATACCGCCTGCTCGTCGCTCTCGCGCATGCCCGCATCGATGGCCCGTGACAAGGCGGTCAACTCTTGCGTCTCTCCGCTGGGCGGAACCATTTCGATGAACGTGTCAGCAGCGTAAAAGTGATCGCTGCCGAACAGTCGTGTCTGCTCGGTCATCCAGAGTTTCGCCATGCGGGCAAACAGCGGATCCACCGGGTGCAGCAGGTGCGTGGTCCACTCAAACCATTGGATTTGCTGCACGTTGGCCTGCGGGTGTAGCTCGGCGACGACGGCGGGGATGTGGCCGGTGAACCCCTGCAGGATCGGCGTCATGCCCAGCTCGCGCTGACGGGCGAGAATGCGCTGACCCAATGCGACGCGGCGATCGATCCAATTGTCAGGCAACGGGCCTCCGTAACCATCCAGACAACCCATCCACTGAAACGGCAGATAGGGCGGCCCGGCCAGAAACTCGGTCACCTGTTGTTCGCTCATGCCCAACTGCAAGCACACCGAACGCCAGGTCGCCTCCTGTCCCACCACCATCAGCGGCAGATTCACCCCGTGCAACGCCATCCAGTCGATCAATCGCTCCCAGCGCGGCCAATCCCACCATGACAGCGAATACCCGAAGCAACAGTAATTGAGAAAGTACCGATAGCGAGCCCAACTCGTGTGCCGCTGGCGTTGCTCGACGCGCGGCAGCGGTTCGGGCAGATCCGGTTGATCGCCGCACCAGCAGGAAAAGTGGCAGTCGCAGTGATGGTGCAGATAGTGATTCAGTCCGGTCGCCATCGCCGGTACGTTGTTGCCGCGCACGATCACATGCTCGCCGCTGCTTTCCAACTCGAACACATCGCGGCCGGCATCAGCGGGGATCACTTCAAAGATGAATCGCTCTGCCGCGCGCGGCGGTAGCAGGCGTCCGGTCAGCGATTGGATGGCTTCGATCACGATGACTACCTCAGCAAGAGATTTGCCACGAAGGCACGAAGGACACGAAGAAGCAGAAAAGGATGAAACCGCGGATGAACGCGGATGAGTTAAGAATCCATTAGCCATCCGCGTTTATCTGCGTCCCATCTGCGTTCATCCGCGTTCCTGCCTTTCCCAAATCTCCGAAATCTGTGGTTCCTGCACTTCTTCGTGTCCTTCGTGCCTTCGTGGCTTCCACGTTTTCAATTTCACTCTGCCAGCAGCCAGTCCAGGGCGTTGGACCAGAAGCGCTGGTACTGATCCCAGTAAACGAAGTTGCATCCCCAGTGGGGGGCGGGGTCGGAGGTGTAGGCCAGTGCGCGACCCTTGCCGAAGCGACCGGCGGCGAGCATCGGATCATTCGTGTCGCCCCAGGTCGCCAGCACCTGACAACCCTCGCGCGGCTTAACCTTGTTGTAGCCGAGGATCGGTGGCATCGTCGCCAGGTCAAGCCCGTCGAAGATCGGATGATCATTCGACGTTGCCCGGCCGCGGAAACCTTCGGTGCTCTCAACCAGATCCTCATGCTCCAGGCATTCGACCGGCAGAATCTCCGCCAGCTTCGAGCGTCCCCAGCCGCCTTTGCCCATCTCGCCGTTGAAGCTGAGCCAGCCGCCCAGGAACATCATGTGCGTGCCGCTTTGTAACGCTTCGACGGTCAGGCGCACGCGATCGGGAAAGGTCAGCGGCTGCTTGCCGAACTTGCTGCGATCGAAAAACTGCGGCGCGAGCTGGAAGTTCTTCAACTCCACGTCGGAGAAGACGATCACATCATTCTCCGCCAACACCTGTTCCCATTTTCCGGGGGCCAGGCGATAGAAATCCCAGGTGGGCACGGACTGCACGCTGTGGCGGCCGGTGGATTCGAGAGCGTCCTTGAGCCACTGGCCGTAGTTGAAAATCTCCGTGCCCTTCATGGCGTAGTTGAAGGGCGTCTCGGCGAAGCAGGGCCCGAGCATGACCGCCCAGTCGCCGATGTAGTAAACCTTGGCCATGTGCGATTCTCCTGTGTTTCGCAGTAATTGCCCGTAGTGGGACAGGTAGTCTGTTCGCCTGCCGTGCTATGATCGCTTATCATGCTACAGACAGCGGCCGCTATGGTCTTCGCCGCCGCAATCTGCAATGTCGCTGAAATTGCCATGCCTGCCACACCACCCGCATCGCCCATCTTCGGCCCCATCGTGCAGGACGTGATGCTGGTCGATCGCCTGACCCGCTCGCGCACAGGTCCGTTTCGCTCAGCGTCACTGCCGGGGCACCTGATTCACGTGGTGGTCAGCGGTCGGGTCGAGCAGTCAGCCGGGGGCGTGACGCAGCGCTTCGGAGCGGGACAGTCGATCTGGTATCACGAAGACGAGTCGGTGCGCGGGCGCGTGCTTCAAGCGCCGTGGACTTTTTACACGGTCAACTTTCGCGCCCCGAACCTGTCGCCGCCGGCCCTGGATCAGCGCGTGGGGCGCGTGTCGCCATCCCTGATGCGACGCATGGATCACTTGCTGCGGGCGTGGCGGCAAGCCGATGCACCGGAGATCGTACGCCGCCTGCGCGTGCATGCCTTGCTGCTGGAGATTCTCAGCGAGTTGATTCCTTCCGAAGCGCACCGCCACAGTCTGGCCGGACCGACGCAGTTGTGGTGGCGCATCGAATCGGAGCTTCGGCGTGATCTGTCACAGCAGATCGACCTGGCCTTGATGCAGCGGATCAGTCGCCGCTCGCAGCGCAGCATCATTCGAGCCTGTCACCTGGCCACGGGATTGCCGCCCATGAAGCGGGTCAAGGCGCTGCGCTTAAGTTACGGGCGAGGATTGGTGCGCTACTCGGACCTGTCGATGAGCGAGATTGCGCTGCGATTGGGCTATGGCCGGGTGCAGGAGTTCAGCCGCGACTATCGCGGACATTTCGATGGCACGCCCAGCGGTGAGCGGCGGGGGCGCAACTGGCGGTTGGATGGCGATTCGGATTGATGCGATCAGATGTATTCGGCCATCAGCTCGCGGCTGGGTCGGGCGATGGTCAGGGCGCTGACCAGCAGGCCTTTGTCAACCACCACTTCACGGGCCGCGGCGACGCCGGCTTCGCAGGAGGCGACCGAGCCGGCCATCAGCATGAAGGCTTTGCCGCCCAAGGCCATGGCCATGTGAATGCGAAACAGCGTCACGTGGGCAGCCTTGGCGGCAGCGTCGGCGGCTTCCAGAATCACCGAGGCGGAGTACGATTCGACGATGCCCAGCGCATCCGGCGTGCCGTTTTTCTTATCGCTGACGGTCAACTGAACGGACTGGCCCAGCGCGGGGAAGACAGACTCGTGCACATTGGGCACGGTGACGTGATCGATCACGCCGTCGGGTGCGGCACTCAAGCCCGCTTCGACGGAAGCCTGCACGGACGCGATGGTGCCGCCCACCAGGTTGATGTACTTGCCCGAGCAGATGGTGCGGCCGAGGATCAGTTCGACGTCGGCAGCCTTGAGCATGGCATCCTGCACCAGGTACCCGATACCGACGCTGGTCAACTCGATCATTCCGATGGCTCGATGAGGCATGGCGGACTCCTGCGGCGATTCAGCTTTCGATGGCGATCGAGCCGTTGACGGCAGTGATGCGGCCGGCGATGGAGGCGTGGATCGGCACGCCGAGTTTGCCGGCCTGAGGTTTTGCGATGACGTCGCCGACGTGGACCGTGTCGCCGACCTTCACCGTCGGTTCAGCCGGCGCCCCGACGTGCATCTGCAGCGGAATGTTGACTTTGGACGGCGGCGGTGCGGGCTGCTGGTACGGGCCGGTGTTGGTGAAGTCGCTCAGGCCCAGCTTGCGGATCAGGCGTCCGATGGGCACGCGGCGGTTATCCAGGTGCAGGCGGGGACGGGCTTCAACAAGCGGCGGATTCTGCCAGCGCACCTTTTCTGAAGCACGGCGGCGCTTGTTCTGCGTGCAGACGTTCTTGGGGTCCAGAGCCTCCGGGCAGGCCATCATGGTGCACAGGTTGCACTCGCAGCAGAAATCGGTGCCGGCAATGTTGGCTTCGCCGATCTCGTTGAAACAGAGCGAGCGCATCGCCTTGTGCGGCTCGATGGGGTGGCCCAGCAGGTAGCGCGGGCAGAACTCGGTGCAGAAGGAGCACTGGTCGCAGGCGCTGGCGCCGATGCGGGCGATCTGTTTCCATTCCGCGGCATAGCGGCGATAGAGGCTGTGCGATTTGGGCAGCACGATCAGCCCGCCGGTGGTGCGGGTGACCACTTGCGTAAAGTCGGTGCACAGCTTGCCCATCATCACGCCGCCGACCAGGGCGAACGGCTCATCACAGGTAGCGCCCCCGGCCAACTCAATGCAGTGTGCGAACGTGCAGCCGATCGGAACGCAGATGGTCACCGGATTCTTCACCGCCCCGGCCACGGTCAGATATTTCTGCGTCACCGGCTTGCCCCGCGCCACGTTCAGCGCGGTCTCCACGTTGATCACCACGCAGCCGACCGTCAGCGGAATCTGGCCCGGCGGCACGATGCGCTGCGTGCAGTCGTGAACAAGAATGAACTCATCGCCGCTGGGATAGCTGTCGCTCAGTTCGGTGATAGTGGTCTGGGCGTTGAGTTGGGGGCGAAGGCTTTCGATGACGTCGGTGTACTTGCCCTTGATGCCGACGATGGCCCGGCCGGCCCCGACCAGTTGCCGCGCGGTTTCCAGCCCGTCGAGGACGTCACGGGCGAAGTGGCGAAGCAGTTCCTTGTCCTTGTGCAGCAGCGGTTCACATTCCGCTGCGTTCAAAAGAACAGTATCAGCCCGGGCGTTCAGCTTCACATGAGTGGGAAAGCCTGCACCGCCGGCTCCCACCACGCCGCAGGACTCGATCTGTTGGACGGTCGTGCTGCTCATGGATTCGGGGAGACCCAATGGGCCCGGAGTGACTCGAACACTCGACCTCACCCTTATCAGGGGTGCGCTCTACCAACTGAGCTACGAGCCCCAAAACCTTGCAAGCCAAGCAGAATAAGTGATCCATGGCAGAGGGTCAAGACGCCGCCGCCCGCGGTGGATATGCTATTGCGCCCATGAGTACGCCCCCGCTGGATATCGAAGCCTTACTGGAACGAACCGCCGGCCACCCCACCGACCTGCTGTCGCAGCACGTCAACCCCTCGTTTGCCAAAGTGCTGCGAACACTGGGCTTCGACGTTGACTACGTGCGGGGCGAGGGGGCTTACCTGTGGGACCGTGACGGCACACGCTACATCGACTGCCTGGCCGGGTTCGGCGTCTTCGGGGTCGGCCGCAACCATCCGGTGATCCGCGATGCCATCACCCGCTACATGAACATGGACCTGCCGAACCTGCCCAAGTTCGGTGCCCAGAAGTTCGCAGGGTTGCTGGCCGAGCGTTTGATTGAACTGGCGCCGGGTCAGCTTGACACGGTGTACTTCTGCAACAGCGGGGCGGAGGGTTGCGAGACCGCCATCAAGTACGCCCGGGCGGCGACGGGCCGGCCGCGGGTGATCTACTGCAAGAAGGGCTACCACGGGCTGACGCTGGGGGCGCTGTCGTGCAATGGCGGCGTGGAGTTTCGTGAAGGCTTCGGCGAACTGCTGCCGTGGGCGGAGCCGGTGCCGTTCAATGATCTGGATGCGTTGGAGCACGAGTTGCGCAAAGGTGACGTGGCGGGGTTCCTGGTCGAGCCGATCCAGGGCAAGGGCGTGAACGTGCCCAGCGATGATTTCCTGCCGCGGGCGGCGGAACTGTGTCGCCGGCACAGCGCGGTGTTTATTGCAGACGAAGTGCAGACCGGTTTCGGGCGGACGGGCAAAATGTTTGCCTGCGAGCACTGGGGCGTTGAGCCGGACATCATGGTCACCAGCAAGGCGTTGTCCGGCGGGTTCGTGCCGGTGGGCGCGGTGCTGAGCAAGCGCTGGATTCACAACAAGGTGTTCAGCTCGATGGACCGCTGCATGGTCCACTCCACGACCTTCGGCCAGAACGACATGGCGATGATCGCGGGATTAGCCACGCTGCACGTGCTGGAGCAGGAAAAAATCGTCGAGAACTCCGCCACTGTCGGCGGCTACCTGATGCAGCGTTTGACTGCGCTGAAGGACAAATACGAGCTGGTCAAGGACGTGCGCGGCAAGGGGCTGATGATCGCCCTGGAGTTCGGGCCGCCCAAATCGCTGAAGCTGAAGATGGGCTGGTCGCTGCTGCACAAGGTCGATGCGAGTTTGTTCCCGCAGGCGGTGCTGATCCCGTTGATGCAGGATCACAGGATCCTGGCCCAGACGGCCGGCCACCACCAGGACACGATCAAGCTGCTGCCGCCGCTGGTGCTGAGCAAGCAGGATGCGGATGAGATCGCTGACGCTTTCGACGCGACGATCGATGCGTTGCATCATTTCCCGGGTGCAGCGTGGGAGATCGGCAAGCGACTGACCAAGACGGCGCTGACGTGAGCCGCTTGCGGCTTCGCGCGACCGTCCGAAGTCCGTGGGCTCCGCGAAGCCGCAAGCGGCTATGGTTACGCACTCTGGCGCGACATCGCCAGGCTGATCAGCATCAAATCAGCGGGGTTGACGCCTTCGAGGCGGCCGGCCTGGCCTAACGTGGCGGGCTGGAAGCGGTTCAGTTGCAGCCTCGCTTCCGTGCGCAGGCCGGGGATCGCGGCATAGTCGTGATTGGTGGGTAACGGCTGCGATTCAGCGGCCCGCAACTGTTCGATCTGGCGCTGATGGCGATCGATGTAGCCGGCATACTGGGCGTCGGCGAGGATGCGGATCAACACGGCATCGTCAGCGGTGATGCCTGCGCTATTCAGTTCCTGACGTAACTCGTTGATGCCGACCTGCGGGCCGGCAATCCACTTGCGCAGTTTTTTGGCGTCGAGGTGTTCGTTGATGCGGCCGATGGCTCGCTGCTTGTCCTGATAGATCGCCCAACGCGCATCGTCCACCGTGCCCCATGACCGGCCAAGTTCGGTCAACCGTTGGTCAGCGTTGTCCGCTCGCAGCACCAGGCGATGTTCCGCCCGGCTGGTGAACATGCGATAGGGCTCCACCGGCGTCTTGGTCACCAGGTCGTCCATCAGCACGCCGATGTAGGCCTGCTCGCGGCCGAGACGCACCAGGGTTTCGCCTTGCAGATAACGCACCGCGTTGACGCCGGCCAGCAGGCCCTGTCCCGCTGCTTCCTCGTAGCCGCTGGTGCCGTTGATCTGCCCGGCCAGGAACAGCCCCGGAAGATGTTTAGCCATGGTCGTTGAATCAATCTGGTGCGGGCGCACCATGTCGTATTCCACGGCATAACCGTAGCGCAGGATTTGAGCGCGTTCGCAGCCGGGCAGGTGGTGGACCATGAAGTCCTGGATGTCGGTCGGCAGCGAGGTGGAGATGCCGTTGCAGTAGATTTCGTTGGTGTCGAGCGACTCGGGCTCGAGGAAAACGTGGTGCGAAGTCTTGTCCGCGAAGCGCACGACCTTGTCTTCGATGCTGGGGCAATAGCGCGGCCCGACGCAGCCGGGAGTGATCTGGCCGTTGAACAACGGTGCGCGATCGAGATTGCCGCGGATCTGTTCGTGAATCGCTTCGTGCGTGTGCGTGACCCAGCAGTCGAGCTGGGGTAAGGCGGGGAAGTCGGGTATCGGGTATCGGGTTTCGGGTTTCGGGTCGGAACTGGATTGCGATACCCGATACCCCATACCCGATACCCGAGTCGTGATCCCCGTCATCTCACTGAAGGGCACGGGTTTTTCGTCGCCGGGCATGCGTTGCAGCGAAGCAAAGTCGATCGATTCGGCTGCCAGGCGCGGGGGCGTGCCGGTCTTGAGGCGGCCGAGATCGAAGCCGAGCTTGCGTAAGGATGCACTGATGCCGACAGCCGGCCCCTCGCCGATCCTGCCACCCTCCGTCTTCCGGGGGCCGGTGTGCATCAGGCCGCGCATGAAGGTGCCGGTGGTCAGGACGACAGCGTCGGCGCGCAGGATTTGATCGGGCAGGATGACGCCGACGCATTGGCCGTGCTCGACGAGCAGGTCTTCGACGGGCGCTTCGATCAGGTCGAGGTTGTCGCGGGTGCGCAGCAGTCGCTGGACCTCGGCGGCGTAGCGATACTTGTCGGACTGGCAGCGTGGGCCGCGCACGGCCGGGCCCTTGGAGGCGTTGAGCACCTTGAACTGAATGCCGGTGGCGTCGGCGGCCAGGCCCATCAGTCCGCCCAGGGCGTCGATCTCGCGCACCATCTGTCCCTTGGCCAGCCCGCCGATGGCGGGGTTGCAGGACATGACGCCAATCTTGTCGAGGCGGAGTGTGACCAGGGCGACACGCCCCCGGAAGTGATCGCCCTCATCGCGCAGCATGTTGGCAGCCGCCCAGGCAGCCTCAGCGCCGGCGTGTCCGCCGCCGATCACGATGACTCGGTATGCAGGCTGAGGCATGGGCAACTTCCGAGTGAACTTCCGAGGGCGGGGGACTTTCGAGGAGACGGCCGGTGAACCGGCCTCCGCCGGGGGGGAATACTTCCACAGGTTTACTGAATGCCGAGGCCGACTTCGAACTTCACGGGTACGGTCACTTTCTGCATGCCATCGTAGAGGTCCAGGGCGAAGTTGGCCATCTCCGGTTTGGCACTGAGCGTCAATTCCAGTTCCACGGTGTCGAACATGGTCATGGTGGAGTAGGGGCCGTCGGTGAGTTTGTTGCCGTCCGCGTCGGTGATGGACCAGCCGGCGATCTGCTGGTGCAGGTCCGGGGTCATCTTCAACGTGAGCTTGGTCTTGCCCTCGTCCCAGTCGCTGGGGCCGATGTCGGTGATTTCGAAGCTCTGGTCGTCGATGGTCACCTTGCCCGGCTGCAAGGGCACGTTCTGGGCGGCGATGGTCTTGGTGCCGGCGGCGGTCAGCACACTCAGCGAAGCTTCGCAGTTGATGGCGGTAGCGCCGGCAGCGGGCGCCTGCGGGGTGATCAATTCCACGGCAATGGCTGATCCATCCGCCTTGATGTGCGGGAAGGGGCCGATGGGATCGCTGCTCATGGACATGCTGAAGCCGTCGTCGGATTTGGGCTTGGGCTGAGCGAGCAGATCCTTGCCGGTGGAGTCAACAGCCTTGCTGACTGTGGAGTTGTCGGTGTCCAGATCGACGATGCGCTGCTCGAGGCCGGTGATGATGATGTGGATGGCCGTGCCGGGGTTGACGCCGTTGGGCCGGAAGTCGAAGTCCATGTCTTCGAGGGCAGGTGAGCCGACGGTCAGGGCGATGGGGGTGACCTGCACTTCGGCGTGCGCGAAGCAGGCGGCGAACATGAGCATCGAAGCAGCGACAAGAGCGGTCATGCGATTCATGGTTCACTCCTTACTGGGGTTCTACCGGGGGCGGGTCATGCGATCGTAGTCCAGAAGTTCGTTGAGTCGAGCGTCGGGGATGAGTTTTAATTCGCCGACGAGTTGGCGGATGGTCTTGTTTTCCTTGAGAGCCTGCTTGGCCAGGGCGGAACACTTGTCGTAGCCGATCTCGGGTGCCAGGGCGGTGATGGTCATCAGCGAGGCGTCGAGCAGCTCCCGGCAGCGAGCTTCGTTGACTTCCAGGCCCGCCAGCAGCTTGTTGACGAAGACCTCGGCCACGTTGGCCAGCAGGCTGACCGATTCGAGGAAGGCATCGATCATCACCGGCATGGCGACGTTCAGTTCGAAGATGCTGCCGACACCGCCGAGGCCGGCCATGGTGACCGTGGCATCGTTGCCGACGACGCGGCAGGCAACCTGGATGACCGATTCGCAGATCACGGGATTGACCTTGCCGGGCATGATGGACGAACCAGGCTGCGTGGCGGGGAGATTGAGTTCGCCGATACCGCAGCGTGGCCCGGACCCGAGCAGGCGGATATCGCTGGCGATTTTGGACAATGACACGGCAATGGTTTTGAGGTGGCCGTGGGCGGAAACGAACGAATCCTTGGCAGCCTGGGCCTCGGGGTGGTTCGTTGCTTCAGAGAATTCGATGCCGGTGCGTTGCGAGAGGATGTCGCAGACTTTGGCGGCGAATTGCGGGTGTGTGTTGATGCCGGTGCCGACGGCCGTGCCGCCGATGGGCATGTTGACCAGCATCTCCTTCAGTGCCCAGCCGGCTCGATCTTTGGCGTACTGCACCTGGGAAGCGTAACCGGAGAACACCTGACCGATGCGGATGGGTGTTGCGTCCATCAGGTGGGTGCGGCCGACCTTGACGATGGCGTCCCACTTTCTGGCCTTTTCATCGAGGGCGGCGTGCAGCCCGGTCAGGGCGGGGATCAGTTGGTTCTTGAGGTTCAGCGCCGCGGCGATGTGCATGGCGGTGGGGAAGGTGTCGTTACTCGACTGGCCCATGTTGACGTGGTCGTTGGGATGGACTTTGACGGGCGGTGAACCGCCCTCCGCCAGGCGGGCAGTCGCCAGGTGGGCGATGACCTCGTTGGCGTTCATGTTGCTCGATGTGCCGGAGCCGGTCTGATAGACATCAACGGGGAAGTGGGCGTCGTGCCCCCCGGAAGCAACCTCGTTGGACGCGGCGATGATGGCGTCTGCGATTTTCGCGTCGAGTTTGCCCAGATCCTTGTTGGCCTGAGCACAAGCTGCCTTGAGGTGCCCGAAGGCGTGGATCACAGCCCCCGGAATTGGCTTATGAGCAATCGGGAAATTCTCGACAGCCCGGGCGGTGGAAGCCCCGTAGAGGGCCTCGGCGGGAACGGGCATTTCGCCCATGGAGTCCTCTTCAATGCGGGTTTGAGCCATGGTTTTTCCTTCCGTTGCGTTGCGAGCATGGTAATCACGTACAGCGCAAAGACAACCGCCGAGGCTTTTTGACCTCGGCGGCGTCGCTTCCTGCTACCTCGCAGTCGGGAATGTCGAATCAGGCGGCTTCGCGCTGCCCCGGCTCGGCGGGACGCTCCGTGGCGGAGGCGTTCTCACCCAGCGACTTGAGCCAGTGCTGAAGGTTCTCACCCAGCACAGGGGATGACTGGGCGTCAGCCCGGGCGGCACGGGTGCCGGTCTGGGCCTGCTGCAGGGCGTTGAGAATCTGCTGCCGCAGCGGGGCGATGGTGCGCTCGACCTGGATGCGGGTCTGCTCGAGCTGGCGGCTGAGCAGGGCGTCGGACTGCTGCACCGTGTCGGCTGCCTGCCGCGGGATCGATTCCAGACGCTGGGCGAACTGCTGCTCGAACAGGCTGACCAGCGAGTCGGACGAATCGCGGATCTCACCCAGACGCTCCCGCAATGCCTGCTCGACCACAGCCAAAGCGTCGGCCACCTCGCGGCGGGCCAGCACCAGGCGCTGCTCGATCTGGCCGGCGAAATCGCTGGTCGCCTGATCCAGTCGCCTGTTGGCGTCGCTGACCATGTCGTTGACCTGGTCGCCGAAGGCGGAGGCGATGCGATTGACGTGCTCGGTGATCTGGGTGACAGCCAGTTCCTGCTGGCCGGCCAGATCCTTGGAAAGCTGGCCCAGCAGGCGCTCGTGCTGCCTGTTGATCTGATCGATGATCTGCTGGCGATCGCCGTTGAAGCGCTCGGTGGCAGCGGCGGCAGCTTTGTCCAGTTGCTGATGCAGCTTCTGCTCGTGGTCTTCGAACTGCTGCTCCAGGGCATCGCACAGTTGGTGTTCGCGGTCGGCAAACAGACTGCGGCAGGCCTCGATGCGCTGCTGGGCGGTCTGCTCCAGACGCTGAGCGAAACCGCGGGCGATCTGGTCCGCTTCACGGTCCAGTTGCTCGTCGAGCTTCTCGCTGATCTGCTCCAGCCGCTGGCGGCTGTCGTCGATTACCACGTCGGCGGCCAGTTGCACCTGGCGCTTGGCTTCCGCCACGTCCTGGTTGAACTGCTTGGCGCCCTGGACCTGCTTGCCGAAGCTGATCGTCAGCTCGCGGATGGCTTTTTCCATGCGGTCGAGCTGCTCCAGCCGCTTCTCGATGCGGGCGTCGGTTTCGTTCAGCCGCGTGAAGCGCTGATTGAGCGCTTCGTCGAGGTTGTGCACCTTGTCGGTGAGCCTGGCGATCTTCTCGGCCGGTGCGGGCGGCGGCGTGGAGGCCAGGCGGGTCTCAACCTCCTTGATCAAGCGGATGAGGCGGAAACGCTCATCGCGTGCCCGCTCCAGCGTGGCGTACAGTTCGTTGGCCACGCCGTCGGCGGCAACGTGGGCGTTGGCGTAGGTGTCGTTGACTGCACCCATGTGATGGCTCCATCAAAGGCGATGCCTAAGTCCTATGGAGCATCGGCGCAGGCGGCAGGGCGTTGCCAGTTGTTATGGGGTCATGGCTTATCGGAATCGTCCTGGCAGTCCCCATCGTCCGAGAACTTCAATCCCGCCATCACATCGCTGATCGTCTGCGGATCAAACCCCCGACGGGCCAGCAACCCATACACCCGGCGGCGGCGGGCCATCGGCTCGACACGCTGAAGCTGATTCAAACGCTGGCGGGCCAGGGCGGCAGCCTGTTCGACATCCGCAGCCCGGTCGCTCTGCTCGGCAATCACCTGCTCGATCAACTCGGCATCGAGGAACTTCTCGCGCAGCTTCTGCCGCAGCAGGGCGGCCCCGGCGGGCTTGCGTCGCTTGATCTGACGAAGCAGCATTTCGGCAAAGGCGCGATCGTCCAGCAGCCCGGCCCGGGTCAGCCGCTCCAGGGCGGCCTGCCGCGTCGCTTCATCGTGGCCCAGCTCCTTGAGCTTGCGGTCCAGTTGTCCGCTGCTCAGGGCCCGGCGGCTGAGACGATTGAGCGACTGTTTCATGGCCTGATCCACGCCGGCAGCCTGTTGGATCAGTTGTGGATCGCACGGACAACCCACGGTCAGGCGCAGCTCGTGGATACTGTGCGTGTGCAGCACCGCCAACGCTCGGCCGTCCACGTGAACGCTCACCCGGTCGGGATCGCGCTTGGTCGGTCGCAGTGCGGTGACGGTGGGCACGTGAGCATTGTAATCTTGGTTACAATGCCCGGATGCCAAACATCCCCATCGCATTGCAACTGTACTCGGTTCGAGATGACGCCAAGGCCGATCTGGCCGCTGTGCTGCAGCGGGTCAAGAAGATGGGCTACGACGGCGTGGAGTTTGCCGGGCTCTACGACCACGAGCCGGCCGCCGTCAAAAAGATGTGCGCTGACGCCGGACTCAAGCCCTTCTCCGCACACGTGCCCATCGCTCAGCTTCAGGATGAGACCTGGAAACAGACGGCGGAGAGTTACCTGGCCATCGGCTGCGATCACCTGATCGTGCCTTTTCTGCCGGAGCAGTACCGCACCAACCAGGATGAATGGCTGCGCACGGCTGAGTTCTTCAGCACGCTGGATCAGCGCCTGCAAAGCGTCGGCTGCCGCACCGGCTTTCACGCTCACTGGATGGACCTGATGCTGCTGCCGGAGGGCGTCACCGGCTGGGACCTGATCGCCGGCAACACGCCCGCCACGTTTATCATGCAGTACGACACCGCCAACGGCATGCACGGCGGGGCCGACCCGGTCAAGCCCATCCGCGATCACTACCACCGCGGCCAACTGCTCCACCTCAAGGAGTACATCAAGGTCGCCGACGGTGTCGATCCCAAGTTCGGCCACGGGCAGGCGGTCATCGGCGAAGGCGGCGTGCCCTGGAATGATGTGTTCGATGCCGCCGAGCAGTTCGCCGACGCCAGGCTGTACATCGTGGAGCAGGAGGGCCATCCCACGCTCTGCCCCATGGATGCCGCCGCCCGTTGCGCGTCGAATCTGATCGACATGCTCAAGGCCCGCAGTTGACTGGCCGGCGCGTCGAGGCGTATGCTTGGCGTACAAGTGCATACTGTTCGCTAGGGGTGGCCTGAGCTTGGCGAAGGCCTGAGAAAACACCCTTGGAACCTGATCGGCCTGCCCCGGAAGATTGCCAATCCGGGGGCAGCCGCGTAGGGAAGCGAAGTTTCATTCGAGGCTTCCTTACGTTGTTTTGGAAAGGATGCCTCTTATGAATCATCGAAATTCGAAATTCGAAATTCGAAATTCCCAATCTTACACCCTGCCCCCGCTGGGCGCTAACCCCGGCTCAACATCCAACGTCACCACCCCGGGCAGCTTTGCCAAACTTCCGAGGATCGGCACGCCCTGGACCTTCAGCTCGCCCGACACCCCCGGCATGCCGGCTCCGAGTGACAA
>CAYYGM010000057.1:0-26516 GCA_964471555.1 uncultured Phycisphaeraceae bacterium | reverse complement strand
CATGAAGGGCCTGCCGGTGACCATCCGCCTGCTCGATCCGCCGCTGCATGAGTTCCTGCCGCACGACGCCAAGGGTCAGGCTGAGGTCGCCAAGGTCATCGGCGTCAAGCCCGCCAAGGTCAAGGCCCGTGTCACGCAGTTGCACGAGGCCAACCCCATGCTCGGCCACCGCGGTTGCCGCTTGTCGGTGACGTATCCCGAAATCCTCAAGATGCAGGTCCGCGCCATCGTCGAGGCCACCATCAACTGCAAGAAGAAGAAGATCGACGCCCAGCCCGAGATCATGATCCCGCTGGTCGGCACCCGTAAGGAACTGGCCATCCTCCGCGCCTTGACGCTCGAGACCATCGCCGAGGTCAAGAAGGACATGAAGTTCAGCGGTAAGCTTAATATCCCCGTCGGCACCATGATCGAAATCCCGCGTGCCGCCCTGACCGCTGACGAAGTGGCCCAGGAAGCGGAGTTCTTCAGCTTCGGCACCAACGACCTGACGCAGATGACCTTCGGCTTCTCCCGCGACGATATCAACACCTTCCTGCCTGATTACCTGTCCAAGGAAATCTTCGAGAAGGATCCGTTCCAGTCGCTGGACACCTCCGGCGTCGGCATCCTCGTCGACATGGCGGTGACCAAGGGCCGCAGCGTCACCAAGAGCCTCAAGTGCGGCATCTGCGGCGAGCACGGCGGCGACCCTGCCTCCATCGCCTTCTGCCACAAGGTCGGGCTCAACTACGTCAGTTGCTCGCCCTTCCGCGTGCCCATCGCCCGCCTGGCTGCCGCCCAGGCCGCGCTCAACTGATTACTCGATACAACTGAATAACCCCAAGCAAATGACCAGGGTCAACCCCCCCTGGTCATTTGTTTTTATGTGGCGGGTAAGGGATTAGGTATTAATTTAATACCTATTCCGGTCGCAAGGATATCGACGTCGGCAATGCTCCGCAGGCAAGCGAGGGCGAACCGTCCCGGTGGGGCTATTGCACGCCTTGTTCGGTGATGATCGCGGTGATCAACTCGCGCGGCGTGACGTCGAATGCGGGGTTGAACGTTTGGACCCCCGGAAGCTGGGCGATCTCGCTGCCGTCGCGCTGTTCGATGGGGATGTGTGATCCGTCGGGGATACTGCGGTCGAACGTGCTGGTGGGCGCGGCGACGTAGAACGGGATGCCGTGGTGTTTAGCCAGCACCGCCAGGTTGTACGTGCCGATCTTGTTGGCGGCATCGCCGTTGGCTGCGATGCGATCGGCCCCGGTGATCACAGCCGCCACTTTGCCGCTGCGCATCACGGTGGCGGCCATGTCGTCACAGATCAGCGTCACGTCGATGCCGGCCCGCGATAGCTCCCAGGCCGTCAGCCGCGCTCCCTGCAGCAGCGGGCGCGTTTCGTCGGCGAAGATGGACCACTTGAGGCCGCGCTGCTGCGCCAGGTACATCGCCGCGGTGGCGGTGCCGATGCCGCCGGTCGCCAGAGCGCCGGCATTACAATGCGTGAGAACCCCCGGAAACTGGGCCTTGGACAAAACATCTGTCAAAAGCTTCAGGGCGTGCTCGCCGATGGCCTGACACATGGCGCGATCTTCCTCGTGAATCGCTTTGGCTTCCGCAAGCAGCCTTCCGGGGGTGCGCGGCGAGACGCGCTTCATGCGCTCGATGGCCCAGAACAGGTTGACAGCCGTGGGGCGGCTGGCGGCCAGATGCGCGGTCAGTTTTTCGAAGTCACCTTCCTGCAGCGCGATGACGCAGCCGTACGCCGCCGCGATGCCGATGGCCGGCGCTCCGCGCACGCTCAACCTTTTGATCGCGTCCCACACGTCCTGCACGTTGCGGCAATCCAGGTACGTCACCTGTCCCGGCAGCTTCGTCTGGTCCAGCAGGCGCAAATGTCCCGCTTGCGGCGAACCGATCCATTCAATATGCGGCGGCAGTGTGTTCATGCTTTCGGTCCCGGCCCAAGCAGCAGCACATAGGTGATGTTGGCGGCATTGAAGACCGCGTGAACTATGATCCCCGGCAGCAGACTTCCCGTTCGTTCGTACACCCAGCCCAACATCAACCCCAGCACCCACAGGGCCGGCAATGCCTGCCAACTGACGTTGCCCAGGTGCACGCTGGCGAAAATCGCGGCCGCGATGGCGATGGCGCTGCGGCGGCGATCTTCGCCCAGGCTTTCGACCAGAAGCGACTGCCACAATCCGCGATAGACCGTCTCCTCCAGCAGCGGGGCGACTACGATGGCGGAGATGCACAGCAGCAGCGTGGCCTGCGCCGAATCGCTCTCGCGCAGCTTCAACAGCAGTTCATGCGCCATCTCCGGCACAGGCAGACCGAACAGCAGGCCAAGGATGGCGAACAACACGATGACGGCTGGGACGATCATCAAGGCGCAAATCACGGCAATCATGCCCACGCGCAGATCTCGTCCAGGGCATCGCGGCAAAACACCGATGCGGCGCAGGCCGTCGTCTTCCCTGGCGGCTCGAATGACCAGGTACGCGGCTGGCAACCCCAGGCTCAGCAGTTGACCGAGGATGTTGGCCAGCATCAGCGGCGTCAGCGGGCCGTCGAGGAATCGCTTGACCAGCGCGCCGCCCAGCACCATGCCGCCCAGCATGAGGAAGCCGCCGATCAGCAGTTCATCGGCGCCCATGCCGAGCGCGCGTGACGGAGCGGCGCCCAGGGCGCTGCGCCGCCAGTAGCCGCGCCCGGCGATCCAACCGGCAGCGATCGCCGCCACGATCAGCATCCACCACGGCAGTTGCAGAATCTTTTCGCTCAGCGACACGCGGGCATTGTAGTGCTGCCTGCCGCCGCGGGCGCAAACCGTGCATTGTAACAGCAATCGCCTTTCGCCACAGCGCCCTGATGTTGACCAACGGACGAAAAAAGAAGCCCGCTGATTGCCGAATCAGCCCGGGTCGCGTAAGCTTCATGGTTTGGCCCATACCCGGCGAAAAGCCTGGGGGTGAACTTGTCCGTTGTTCCTGCATGGTCACCGTTTTTTCAGAGTCGCACCCGCATTCGCGGCCGCGCCTATCAGATGGACGGCCGCGTCACGCGGCTGACGCCGGAAGATGGCGAACTGATCCGCGCCGAAGTGTGCGGCACCAAAACCTACACCGTGCGCATCTGCCGCAACGGGCGCTATGCCGCGGCCGAGTGCGATTGTCCAGCCTACGAGCAGGGCGCGTACTGCAAGCACATCTGGGCCACGCTGCTGGACGTGCAGCACAGCGAAGGCGGCCCGGGCGTCGCACTGGAAGAACTGGCCCGCTTCAAAGTCCGCGCCCCCAAGGCCCGCAAGCGCGACGATGCGGTGCGCCCCATCGACGCGCAGCAGGAGCCGGACTGGATCGGGCGCTTGAGTCTGCTGCGGCCGCCGCTGTTTGATCAGCCGTTGCTGGGAAGCTGGGGCAGCGACGCCGCGACAACCACGGATGCAACTTCCGGGGGCGGGGTCGGGGCGTATTTGCTGCTGATGCAGCGGCAGGTCTGTTACGTGGTGCTGCCCAAGACGAGCGTGCGTCACGGCGGCCTGGTGGTGGAGCTGCGCCAGCGCACACCCATCGCCAGCGGCTGGAGCAAGCCGCGCCCGCTGAAGATCAGCCGGGACATGCTGAGCACGCTGGTGGATCCTGCCGACCGTGAGTTGTGCGCATTGGTGATCGGAGCCCAGCGCATCGACCCCGACTATGCGGGCGATCCTTTCGGCGGCAATCGCGCCCACGCCTGTTTCTGTCTGCCGCTGGGCGCTCGCCGCAACCTGATCCGACAGATGATCGACACCGGGCGCTGCTTCATTGACCTCGACGAGGACGGCAGCGGCGAGGAATATCCCCTGCACCAATCCCGCCAGGATAGCGCAGCGGGCGCGGCGAACGAATGGACGCTCTGGATCGTGGCCACGCGCAGCGAAGATGAACTGCTGGTCAATGTCGAAATTCGCCGCGATGAGCAGCGGCTGACCATTGACCAGCCGCAGTTGATCCTGGGCGGTGCGGATGGATTGGTGTTTCACGAAGGCAAGGTCAGCTATTTTGATGATCGCGATTCGTTCCGCTGGGTGAGTTTGTTCCGCGATGATCTTCGCCGGCACGGCAAGATCAAGCCGATCCGTGTGCCGCTGAGTGACGTGGATCGTTTTCTGGATCGTCTGTACATGCTGCCGCAGTTACCGGAGATCGAGTTGCCGCCGGGCATCGGTCGCCAGGAGCAGCACGTGCGGCCGGTGTATCACCTGGACCTGTTCAGTGCCGGCTCGGCCCAGGCCATGCGCCTGCTGGGCGGCAACGGCGCCAAGCAACAGTTGGCAGCCCAGGTGTGGTTCGATTATGGCGGCCAGCGCGTCAGTCCGCTGCAACCGGGGCGATTCCTCACGCTCAACGCCTCATCGCCGGACGCTGAGCAACCGCAGGCTGAGCAGCCACAAACCGAAAGTCGGCTGATCCGCCGCGATCAGCGCGGCGAGCGCGAAGCGTTTGCCCAACTATCCGCGGCCGGTCTTCGTCCCGCCAACGGTGCGCCGGGCGATGTCATGCTGCTGACCACCAAGCAGATGCCGATGGCGGTTTCGTCATTGATCGCCCAGGGCTGGACGGTGCTGGCTGATCAGCGCCTGATTCGCCGCAGTTCGGCGCCCAACCTGGTGATCACCAGCGGCATCGACTGGTTCGAGCTGCGCGGCGGCGTCAGCTTCACTTGTGCCGATGGCAGTGAACAGGTCGTGTCTTTGCCGCAGATTCTGCGGGCTGCCCGCAGCGGACAGACCATGATCGAGCTGGGCGACGGCTCGCAGGCGCTGCTGCCGGAAACCTGGCTGGCCGAACACGGCATGCTCACCGCCCTGGGCAAGGTCGAGTCGGACCATCTGCGCTTCCGCAGTTCGCAGGCGGCCATGCTCGACGTGCTGCTGCGCGACACCCAGCTCGAAGCGACCGATGAAAAGTTCGAGCAGATGCGCCTGCGCCTGCGCGAGTTTGACGGCATCAAGCCGATCGAAGCGCCGGAAAGTTTCCAGGGCACGCTGCGCGCCTATCAGAAGGACGGCCTGGGCTGGTTCGGCTTCCTGCGCTGGTTCGCCACCGGCGGCGTTCTGGCCGACGACATGGGACTCGGCAAGACCATCCAGGTGCTGGCCCTGCTGCTGCATCGCCGCGAAACGGACAAGCCCTCGCTGGTGGTGGCGCCGCGCTCAGTGGTGTTCAACTGGATCGACGAAGCGCAGCGCTTCGCCCCCAAGCTGCGCGTGATGGGCTACACCGGGGCCGACCGCGCCCCGCTGCGCGATAACTTCCAGGGCCACGACCTGATCGTCACCAGCTACGGCCTGATGCGGCGCGACATCGAAGACCTGACCCAGCACGAGTTCGACTACGTCGTGCTCGACGAGGCCCAGGCCATCAAGAACCCCGCGTCGCAATCCGCCAAGGCGGCCCGCCTGCTGCGTGCGGAGCATCGCCTGGCCCTGACCGGCACGCCGGTGGAAAACCACCTGGGCGATCTGTGGTCGATCTTCGAGTTTCTCAACCCCGGCATGCTGGGCGCCAGCAATCGCTTCAACGATCTGATCCGCGCCACCGCTCAGCAGAACAACGGCGCTCGTGAAGCAGCCATCATGCAGATTGCCGCGGCCCTGCGGCCGTTCATATTGCGACGGACCAAGAAGCAGGTGCTGGCCGACCTGCCGGAGAAGACGGAGCAGACGATCGTCTGCGAGATGGAGCCGGCCCAGCGCGAGACCTACGACCAGATGCGCCTCTACTACCGCGCTCACCTGCTGCACCAACTTGATACCCCGGGAAGCGGCCGCGATGGCGCGACTGAACCAATCGCCACTTCCGGGGGCGCATCAGGGAGTACTGCCGGGGGCGGCACGTTCATGGTCCTGGAGGCGCTGCTGCGCCTGCGCCAGATCGCCTGCCATCCCGGCCTGATCGATGAGAAGCGGGCCGACGATGGTTCGGCCAAGCTGGACGTGCTGCTGGAGAACTTGGAAGAGGTCATCGACGAAGGTCACAAGGCCCTGGTCTTCAGCCAGTTCACCTCCATGCTTTCGCTGGTTCGTCGGCGGCTGGATGCGGCGGGCATCGAGTATTGCTATCTCGACGGCCAGACGCGCGATCGCAAGAGCGTGGTCGAGCAGTTCCAGACCGACCCCCGCAAGCCTATCTTCCTCATCAGCTTGAAGGCGGGCGGTTTCGGGTTGAACCTGACGGCTGCGGAATATGTGTTCATCCTCGACCCCTGGTGGAACCCGGCCGTGGAGCAGCAGGCCATCGACCGCACGCACCGCATCGGCCAGACCCGGCGCGTCTTCGCTTACCGGCTGATCTGCCAGGACACCGTCGAGCAACGCATCATTGAGCTTCAACAGCGCAAGCGCAAGCTCGCCGACGCCATCGTGGGTGGCGAAGAAAACCTGCTGCGCAGCCTGACGCGCGATGATCTGGAGATGCTGCTATCGTAGTGGGCGCGAAGCATGGATCGCAATGATGGGGGCAATATGATCGATTGGAAAGCATTTCTGACGTGCTGGTCAAAGCAGATCATGCAGTCATCTTTAGCTTCGCAGGTTGAACCGTCCCCGAGATCGGATGATTGGTTGGGTTTCGAGCCTGCAACCAAGAAAGATATTGCAGAACTTGAACAACGATTAGCAGTTGCTCTTCCTCCGTCCTACAAATCTTTTCTCCGTAGCAGTAATGGTTGGTTGCGGACCACATCTTTCATTGGACGGATTCGTCCAACACAAGAAGTTGATTGGTTTTGTGTTGAAAATGAGCGATGGGCTGAGGTTTATGCTGAATCGGGATCGGACCTGCCTGATCGAAAGTACTACGACTATGGCGAAGAGGGCGCACACGATCACCGCGCCGAACACCTGTTTAGCCTGTTACAAATATCAGATGTTGATGATGGGGTGTACCTGTTGAATCCCATGGCTGTCGGTCCAGACGGGGAGTGGGAAGCATGGTTTTTTGCCAACTGGATTCCGGGAGCTGTTCGTTATCCATCATTCGCTCACTTAATGTTGAATGACTTTTGTACGTTCGCTCGCCAAGAAGGCATAGATTTGACCAGCATGTCTTTGCCGCAACTGGCATTACCTAAGTCTGATGTACCACGGAAACAAGCGGCAAAGCGCCCGGCAGTCGTTCCATCAAGCTCATCACTTGAAACATTGATTGAGCAATTGTGCTCACAGGATGATCATGCGCGGACCAAAGCGGTCAGGGTATTCGGCGGCAAATTGAAAGGGCGTTATCACGCAAAGCGACGCCCAGATCTGATTCCGCTACTGGTTGAGGTTTTTAATGCATCGAACGACTCTGAAGTGCGAGCGGTTTGTGTTGCTGCTCTGACCGAATTGGCTGAAGATGGTGCGGCTCCGAAGCCTTTGTTTGACTCACTCAGTGATCCGGACCCCGGGGTTGTGCTTTCCGGCATTTTCGCGTTGACCTATTTCCCCAACCCGGCCGCGGTAGGTCCTCTGTGCCGTTTTGTGGAGTCCCGGGCAAACGTGCTGTTTAGTGAAAATGCCATGTCGGCATTGGGCAATATTGGCGACGAGTTCGCCGTACCGGTGTTAGCTGGCGTGTTGCTTGACACGAACTATCCATTCGAACAAGGTGTCGGCACGGCCGCCTTGGCTCTGGCAAAATGCGGGCCCAGGGGGTTCGATGTGCTCGTTTCCGCGCTGGATCACAAAAACTCTCGGGTGCGCTACGCGGCGGTCGTTGGGCTGGATGTTTCAGGTGATCCTCGGGCAACAACTCATTTGGATCGCATGATGTCTGACTGCGATTCCAATGTAGCTGGTCGCGCTAAGGTTAGAATGGGCAACTGTTTGAATCATTAGGCAGTAAACAGCAAGAAGAATCCGCTGCGGAGTTTGACGCGCGATGATCTGGAGATGCTGCTGTCGTAAACGCCATTTCTGCGGTAATCTCAAGGCGAACGAGCAATCCATTTTTTTTCAGCAAAGGAGCCGTTATGGCCACGTTCGATTGCAGATCGTGTTTGCTGTTGCTGGTGATAGCGCTGGCCGGTCGCGCGGCTGGTGAAAACGTGATCGATCTGACCAGTCGGGCGGGAGGCGAGGGGCAAACGGTCATCGTGTTGGGCCATTCGCAGGCCGGTGACGGCGGCGGCGGGATTTTCTATTGGGAAGCTGATACCCCCGCGAGTACTGCTGACGGCGGAACCATCGTGGCGGCCCAGGGTAGCGGCGTCTGGAAGCGGATTTACACCGGCGCCATCGAGGCCGCCTGGTTCGGCGTCACCAGCACCGTGAAGCCGACCACCGAGGATATCACTATCACCGCGCAGCGCACCACCCGCTTGCAGGCTGCGCTGGAAGCGGCCCGGGGCAACGTGCTGCGATTCAGTTCGGGCATCTACTACATCAGCGACACGCTCATCGTGCCGGAGAACACTCGACTGGAAGGGGCCGGCCCGATGGATGTCTGGTCGGATGCTCCCGGCGGCACCACACTGATGACGGCTGGTGCAGGTAACCCGCAAGCCTGGCAGGACACGGGCGATCCCAGGAAAGACGTCATGACTCCGCTGCTGGTCTTCGGCGGCAACAACGTGCGCGTCAGCAACCTCGGACTACACACCGGCGACAACGGCTCGCAATGGGATATCGGCATCCTGATGCCTTCGGTCAAACGCTGCGCCCTGGACCACGTCGCGGTCGATGGCCCGTGGAAAGTCGCGGCCTGCCTGCTCGATGCCACCTGGTCTTCAGGCAACAAACGCATGATCGAACTGCACGAGGGCAGGATCCATCCCTCGCACATGAACGAGTGCGACATCTACAGTTGCTTCCTCTCCGGTTACAACGGCCTGATGATCCGCGGCGCCACCGAGCGCAACCCCGACGACTTCCCCGGCGACCAATGGATCTGGTCCTGGGGCGGTACGTCCGACATCAACGTCATCTCCTGTCGCCTGGAAGCCAAGGGCAGTGCGGGTGACGGTGAAGGCGGGGCTGCTTATTTCAACGACGCGCCCATGGTCAACGCCGCACGCGCCGGCCAAGGCCACCGCATCATCGCCTGCAACCTGCGCACGAAGAACGCTCCGTACATGGTCTATCTGAAACACTCCAACCGCGACCGCTTCACCAGTTGTTACTTTGAAGCCCAGTACAGCGACGACAAACGCCCGCAGACCCTGATGCACAACGAGCCGCCGACCACGGGTGTCACCACCTTCACCGGCTGCAAGTTCGTGCGCATGGACATGCAGAAGGAATGGCACAAAGACAACGTGACGATGTCGCCGTGAGCGCGGGGCGTTGCTGCGTTGCGATGGTTCACCGCGCCAGGGCGACGTGCTCGACGGGGTCTTCGATGCCGGCGGCGAGGAAGGCTTCGTGGCGGCGGCGGCAGGCGGCACAGGCGCCGCAGCGTTCGGGGCCGCGACGTTGACAGGACCACGACAGCGCCCACGGGGCCTGCATCTGGGCGCCCAGTTCGATGACCTGCTGATCGGTCAGCTCCAGCAGCGGGGCTTGCAGTTGCGGCATGGGTGTGCCGCCGACGTCGGCCAGGTGCTCGACCAGTTGCATGCGCTCGGCGGCGAGGGCGACGGCCTGGTGCTGGCCGTTGTAAGAGGCGGGCCAGATCACGCGCTCAGCCTGGTGGCAGCGGGCGTAATCCAGCGCAGCCAGCAGCATCTGGGGCGAAGCCAGTTGCGCGTTGAGCGTGCCATCGGTGGAGCGTGCCAGGCCTGGGCCGTAGAGATGCGTGGCGTGCAATTCAGCCACGCGGGGCAGTTGCAGGAACTCGGCTTGCTTGTGCAGGTGTTCGCGGCGGACATCCGCGTTATCCCGTCCATCGATCATGTGGACCAGGGTCACGCGGATGTCCGGCCGCTCTGCCTTGGCCAATGCGGTGGCGACCAGGCTGCGCAGGCCGCCGCTGTTGAGCACCACCACGTGAGGACCGGCCATAAGGAGGTTATCGGTCGCGTCCCCGGGGCGGGTTAAAAAAAGCCGGCCGTTTGACACTCCTGTTTCCGCGCCCGAAACTTCCCCGCCATGGCCATACTCGTTTTTGAACATCATCCCTGTGAGACCACCGCCCGCATCGGCCAAATCATGCGCGATGACGGGCACCGCCTGGACGTTTATCAGCCGTATGAGGGCCAGGACCTGCCACCGGATCTGGACGGCGTGGACGGGCTGATCGCCATGGGTGGGCCGCAGAACGTTGATCAGCAGGACAAATACCCCTACCTGACGCGGGAGATCGAGCTGATTCGCCAGGCTCATCAGAGCAACATCCCGGTGCTGGGCATCTGCCTGGGGGCGCAGTTGATTGCCGCGGCGTTGGGCGGCGAGGTCGCGGCCATGGGCGAGCAGGAGATCGGCTGGCGGCCGGTGACGCTGGGCTTCCCGGGCACGACCGATCCGATCCTGGCCGGCGTTCCCTGGCAGGTGGTGCAGTTTCACTGTCACGGCCAGCACGTCGCCAAGCTGCCGCCGGGCGCCACGCCGCTGGCTTCATCGCAGCAGTGCAAGGTGCAGGCGTTCAGGGTGGGGCTGCGCACATACGCTTTCCAATATCACTTCGAGTGGTCGCGCGCCGATCTGGAGATGATCTGCGGCCGCCAGCTCTCGCCGGAGGGTGTGGACACCAGGCCGATCCTGGAGCAGGGGCCGACGTACTACCCGCGCTATCGCCAGTTCGGCGATCGGGTGGCCAGCAATCTGAGTCTGCTGCTGTTCCCACTGGACAAGCGCGTCGATCACCGCAATCGGCCGGTGGAGAATTTCCGCTCAGCGTGATGCGAGCCGCCGCGTGTCGCGGCGGTATTCCGCGTCGACACGACGCGGCTCGCTAGGACACGATATGCAGATACGCCTTGACCGCCTCGCGCATGCCCATCTTCAGGGCGTCGGCGATCAGGGCGTGGCCGATGCTCACTTCCAGCAGGTCGGGGATGCTGATGAAGTGCGGCAGGTTGTCGAGGTTCAGATCGTGCCCGGCGTTCAGACCCAGTTCCAATTCGCTGGCCTTGGCGGCCGCTGACTGGAAGCGGCGAAACTCGCGCGCCAGCACTTCGCCGCCGTGATCGAAAGCGCGGGCATAGCTTTCGGTGTACAGCTCCACACGGTCGGCGCCGGTGGCGGGCACGCGCTCGATCATGGCCGGGTCAGCATCCATGAACAGGCTCACGCGGATGCCCAGGTCTTTCAATTCGCGGATCAACGGTTGCAGCCGGGCGATGGTAGCGTCATCGAGCACGAAGCCGTGGTCGCTGGTGCGCTGATCGGGCGAGTCGGGCACGAAGGTGGCCTGCGTGGGGCGCGTGCGGCGGCAGTGGTCGAGGTAGTCGCCGATGAAGGGGTTGCCCTCGATGTTGAACTCGCGGCCGGCGTACTCAGCCAGCAGGTCGGCCAAGTCGTCCACGTCGTCGGGGCGGATGTGCCGCTGGTCCGGGCGGGGATGCACGGTCAGGCCCGCGGCCCCGGCCTCCAGGGCGATGCGCGAAAGCTCCAGCAGATTGGGCAGCCCGATGTCCCGGCTGTTGCGCAGCAGCGCCACGCGGTTGACGTTGACCGACAGCTTGGGGTGCGACATGTCCACATGATATCGCGCGCAAGGGGTGCCGGCGGGTTTGTGGAGTCGTATGGTGGTCGGGCGTTTTCGCGTAGCCGCAAGCGGCTACAGGCGCCCGGGCAGGTTGCGGTCCACTTCCGGGAAGTAGCGGCGAATCACCGAGCAGTCGAAGCGCTTGAGGATGGCGTCGGCCGGCTCGCGCTCCAGCAGGAAGGCGAACGCCTGCTCGACCACCCTGGACGGGGCTGCCCGTCCCCGGCACCACAGGTCATAATCGCTGAACCCCAGCGTCACCGCATATTCGTGCCGCCGCCCGGCATCGAACACCCGCACGGTGTACGACCACTGGTTGGACCCCTCGCGTTCCTGGGTGACTTCGATCTCGGGCATGGGAGCATGGTAAATGGCGGACGGCAGATGGCAAACCCCCGGAATGGCGGATGACAGGTGGCAAAGGTCAGCCGGCCGGCTGTGCTTTCCAATTTGCCATCTGCCATCTACCATATGCCACTCCATGAACTTTCTTCTGGAAACCCTGCGTCTGGGTCTGAACAACCTGCGCCTGCACAAGCTGCGCTCGTTGCTGACGGCGCTGGGCATCATCATCGGCATCGCGGCGGTGGTGGCCATTGCCGCCTATGGTGAAGGCGCCAAGGTGGCTGCCCTGCGCGACATCCGCCAACTGGGCGTGCGCAACATCATTCTGCGTTCGGTCAAGCCCGCCGAGTCGCAGACCGCCCAGGCCACCAGCCGGTTGATCGCCTACGGCCTGCTGCGCAAGGACATCCGCCGCGTCGAATCGACCATCCCGCACCTGCAGTGCATCGTGCCGCTCAAGGAGATCGGCGGGCAGGTGTACAACGGTTACTACACCGCCCCCGCCAAGGTCTTCGGCACCGAGCCGACCCTGCTGGAGACGCTGTCGCTGAACATCCAGCGCGGGCGCTACCTGACGGACCAGGACATGCTGCGTCACGATCCGGTGGCGGTGATCGGCGCCTCGGTGGCCGAGCGACTGTTTCCCCTGGCGGATCCATTGCAGAGCACCATCAACGTGGACGACCAGACCTTCCAGGTGGTGGGCGTGCTGCAGCCGATCGGCCTGGCGGGCGGCGCGGGCTCAGCATTGGTGGGGCGGGATCTGAACTTCGACATTCACGTGCCCATGACCGCGGCTGAGGACCGCTTCGGCGACATCCTCATGCGCCGCTCCAGCGGGTCGTTCGAGGTGACGCAGGTCGAACTGAGCGAAGTCATCGTCCGCGTCGATGATGAAAAGAGCGTGCAGGACGTGGCGGACCAGATCAAGCGCCTGCTGGAGATCGAGCACAGCCAGGCCAAGGACGTGACCACCATCGTGCCGCTGGAACTGCTGCGTCAGGCGGAGCGCACGCAACTGATGTTCAACGTGTTGATGATCATCATTGCCGGCCTTTCATTGCTGGTCGGCGGCATCGGCATCATGAACATCATGCTGGCCAGCGTGACCGAGCGCACGCGGGAGATCGGCATCCGCCGGGCTTTGGGCGCCACACGCAAGCACATCATCGCCCAGTTCCTGGTGGAAACCACCGTGCTCAGCGGCCTGGGCGGCGTGATCGGCGTGTGCCTGGGACTGCTGATGGTGGCTTGCATTGCCGTGGCCCACCGCTATGTGGCGGCCCTGGAGCAGCCTTACGTGACCAACTGGTCGATCATCGTCAGCTTCCTGGTGGCCACGGCCGTGGGCATCATCTTCGGGCTGTATCCAGCGATCAAAGCAGCCAACCAGGATCCCATCGTCGCGCTGCGCCACGATTAAGCATTGAAAACAATATGCGCCACGAAGGCACGAAGAACACAAAGATTGGATGGTTTGAACAGACTTTTTCTTCGTGTCCTTCGTGCCTTCGTGGCTAATCTTTCTTTTTGTTTGGAACTCTAATCACAGGTGTGCTTTGCTGTTGGCTCATCAGGCCAGGATGGCCGCTTGCTGCTGGGTGATCTGCCATTGCAGGGGCTTGCCGTTGATATAACGTTTGAGCTCTTCGACCATGAACCGTCCCATGCGGTGGCATTCACCGTCGCTTGAGCCGGCAATGTGGGGCGTGAGCATGACGTTGGGCAGTTGATAGAGCGGTGATCCGGGCGGGGGCGGCTCCGGATGCGTCACATCCAGCACCGCCTGCAGGTCCGGCCGACGGCGCAGCACTTCAATCATCTCGTTCTCGCGCACGATCGCGCCGCGGGCGGTGTTGATGAACGAAGCGCAGTGTTTCATCAGGTCCAGGTGTCGCCCGGTGATCATGCCTTCGGTCTCGGGCAGTCGCGGGGCGTGCACGGAAACCACGTCGGATCGGCGGAACAGTTCATCCAGATCCACCAGTTGCGCGCCCAGCGCTTCTGCCTGCTCGTCGCTCATGAACGGGTCGTAGGCGATCACCTTCAGGTCGAAAGGTTTGAGCAACTGGCAGACCCGCCGCCCGATCATGCCCAGTGAAATCAAACCCACCGTGCTGCCGTAGGCGCCGGGATACTTCTGTCGCTGCGGGTAGCGGCCGGTGGTGCGGGCGCTGAGGGCGTACTGCCAGACACCTTTGAGGCAGGCGAAGATCTGGCTGAGGGTGTATTCCGCCACCGGCAGGGCGTTGGCGCCCCAGGCGGAACAGACCTTGATATCACGTTCCCAGAAGGCCTCGGTCAGCACCTGTTTGACGGATCCAGCCGAGTAGAGAAACAACTTCAGATTGGGCGCTGCGTCCAGAAACTGCTCATCAAGCAGCGGGCATTCCCAGCCCGAGAGCAACACCTGCATGTCATGCAGAATCGCGGGTTGCGTCTGTGCCACCGATTGGTCCTGGCGCGGGGCATAGACATCGATCAACTGGCTGACCTCCCCCAGTTCAGGCGCAGCCCAGATCTTGTTGAACCCCTGCTCGCCTTCGACAAAAAGACCACGCAACATACTGATATCTCCTGAGGGCGAACCATCTTACTGGATTATCCACTGCGATGACCCCATCCCGGCGGCGGAGGTGACTGGTGATGTTTTCATGGCGTCCGACCGGTGGTTGGCGTTATAGTCAGGGTTACATCATCCCAGAGGGAGGATCCCGGAAGCAGGTCGCTGCGTCCGAGGTGAACTGATGGATCAACGCGACGTGAACAGCCCGATGGAGCCGAACCCGACGGGTCCGAGTTCCGCTGATGCCGTGGCGGCGACGGTTGCAGACACGGGCATTTCCACTTCCGGGGTGGGCGAGGGCAGGAAAACATGGCGGGTGGGAACGCTGGTTTACAGCAGCAGCGGACTGGTGGCGCTGTTCTGCTGGCTGCTGTGGGGCGACTTCGCGTGGTCCATGAAAGAGCGCGGGGTCATGGCGATCTTTCAGGTGTTGCTCACGCAGCACGAAGCCTCCAACACCACCATGGCGGTGCTGCTGGCGGTGATTCCCGCGGTGCTGGGCTTGTTCCTGGTGCCGATCGCCAGCTACATGTCGGATCGCCATCGCTCGCCGCGCGGGCGGCGCATTCCTTACCTGCTGGCCACCACGCCCGTGGCCGCGATCGCCATTGCCGCGGTGGCGTTCAGTCCCGCCCTGGGGGCGGCAGCGCACCAGTGGCTCGGGCCGCGCTCGCCGGGATTGCACCAGATGGCCCTGATCTTTCTGGGCACGTTCTGGATCATCTTCGAGATCGCCACCGTCATCGCCAACTCGCTGTTCCTGGCCTTCGTCAACGACGTGGTGCCGCAGACCTTGCTGGGACGGTTCTTCGGGCTGTTTCGCATGGTGAGTCTGCTGGTGGGGATCGTGTTCAACTTCTGGCTGTTCGAGTATGCCGAGGAGCACTACATCGGGTTGTTTCTGATCATCGCGGGGATCTACGGCATCGGGTTCACCTCGATGTGCTACAAGGTCAAGGAAGGCGAATACCCGCCGCCGCCGCCAGCGCCGCCCGGGCAGAAACCCCGCGGCATGATCAAGCGCTTCATGGATGCGACGCGCGTGTATTTCAGCGAGTGCTACACCCACCCCTACTACCTGTGGATCTTCCTGGCCCTGGGTGTCGCCATGGTGACCTTCGCGCCGATCAACTACTTCAGCGTGCCCTACGCCATGAAACTCGGCATCAGCATGAAGCACTACGGGGCGTTCGCAGCCCTGACGTACCTGATCTCCATGGTGCTGTCCTATTTTCTGGGAGCGCTGGCCGACCGCTTCCATCCGCTGCGGGTGGGCGTCCTGACGCTGCTGTTGTATGCGGTGGCGACCGTTTTCTGCAGCTTCATCATCCAGGGGTTCTGGACCTTTGCGGTCGCTTTGGTCACGCACGGCGTGCTGTCGGGCACGTTCTTCACCGTGATCTCCTCGCTGCCGCAACGCCTGTTTCCCTCGGCCAGGTTCGCCCAGTTCGCCTCGGCCAGCAACATCGTCCATGCCCTGCTGAACATCGTGGGCATCTTCGCCGTCGGCCGCGTGCTGGATTATCTCGACAGCGACTACAGCTACACGTTCCTGTTCAGCGGAAGCCTGGGATTCACCGGCACGCTGCTGCTGATCGTGGTGCATAAGCACTTTGTGGCCCACGGCGGCGTGAAGAATTACGTGGCCCCGTGAATGAAGACACGCAACGTGTTGCGTCGCAGCCAGTCCATGTCTCGAATCGTTATCGTTTCCCGTGGGCTGCCACTGCCGCGTGCGGCAGTGCCCAGCGCATCGCACGGCCGACCCGCGGCCGTGGCACCCATGGCAGCAAAACGAGATGCGATCTAGAACTTACGATTTCTGCGTTTTCTGCGAGTCCTGAGCTTGCAAACCCACCGGCATCTTCGCCTCGGGCGGCGGCTGCTCGTACCAGGGATTCAACTTCTGGAACCTGCTCGGCGGCTTCTGGTAGGGGTGATAGACATACACCTGCTGGCCGGCGAACAGGTTGTCGCGGTGCTGGTCAGCCCAGGCCATCCAGTCGCGCGGCTCGCTGCCCAGATCCTGCCCCGTCAGCGTGTGCAGACTTTCCCGCGCTGCCAGCGCCACGGCGAAATTGGCGTCGGTCAAGGCGCCGATCAGCGAGTCGAATACCGCCGACGAAGCATACTGGCCCAGAGCGTCAGCCGCAGCCATGCGCACGTCGTCGTCCTCGTCACCGGCCAGGGTCCGTCGCAAGGGATCGATGGCGACCGGATTGTGAATGCGCTGCAGAGCCTTGGCGGCTTCCCAACGGACAAAGGCGGAAGGATCGGAAAGCAGGCCGGCAATAGTCTCCGCATCGCTGACCTCGCCGTGCGCGCCCAAGGCTTTGACACACGCAGCCCGCACGGAAGGATCGGAATCGTCCAGCAGCAGACGATAGGTGCGCACGTAGGGCGGCAGGCTGCCGAAGCTGGAGGAGGCCAGGAGGTTGATGGCGTTGCGTCGCTTGTCCGCGTCATAGACATTGAAGGCATCGCGGGCGGCTTCGCTGGGCGTGGGCGGGGAGAATTTTTCGATCATGTCGCTGAAGATGGACTGATCGCGGCCGCCTTCCAGGGCGCAGCCGCCCAGCACCATCACGGCCGCGGCCAGGACGATCGTTAGAATGGTCAGCCGAGGTTGGATCATGGCCGGGCTCCTTGTGCGATGCGGAGTGTATCGCTTTTTACCCCCGGAAGTAAAAAACTCCAACCCCGTCAGTCATTGATGGCGATCCAACATACGGGTGTGCAAGCATGACACGCAAAGTCTGGATCGGTCTGCGGATCGTGCGCTTCGACCTGTTGGCGGCTGCCATCGGATCGCTGTGGATGATGCTGTGGCTGGCCCCGGCGGTGGAGCCGGCCGTGCGGATCAATCCAGCCCTGGAAACGCTCGGCCCAGCCTGGTCCATGCTGCTGGCGGCCGTGGTGGCGGCGGGCATGGTGCAGGGGCATCTGTGGATGAGCCACGCCCGGCGCGGCGGACGCATGGCCATGGCAGCCCTGCTGGCGGCGGTGGCGGCGGCGATGATGTTCGGCCAGGCCAGTGGCCTGCTGGCCGCCCTGGTGGCTGCGGGCATCGTGATGCACAACGTGGCGGGCCGCTTTCTGCCGGCCGTGGGCATCGTGGCGGCGGGATTGATGGTGTCGGCGACCATGGCCATCGTCAATCCGCCATTGGGATTCGGGCATCCGATCGCCCTGGCCATGACGCACGTGATGGGTTGTGCCGCGCTGCTGCACGTCTATGAGCAGCGTCGCCCCGCGCTGGGCACCGAGAGCGGCGTGTTGATCGGCTTGGGCTGGGCCTTCTGGATTCTGCTGGGCGTGAGTCTGATCGGCCAGCGGCGGGCGACGATCACCGTCGGCGGCGAGCATGCACTGATGTGGGTTTGGCCGATGTCTGCGCTGCTGGTGTGGATCGTGCTGGCGGCCTGGCTGGTCCGAAGGCGCGTTGCGGCAGCAGCGCTGCGGCGGGCGGCGACGCTGTGGTTGCTGGTCTATGCTGCCGGCTGGCTGCAGGGCGCGGGAGAAACGGGTTATGCCCTGATCATGCTGGGAATCCTGGTGCTGGGGCGCGTGATGGAAGGCTGGCGATCGCGCCAGGTGCGCGAAGCGGGTGTTGTTACGGATTACCGCAGCGGTTGATCGGGGTCGGCGGGTGGCGGGTTGACTGGTGCGGAGGAGACGGCCGGTGAATCGGCCTCCGCCGCGGGGGAAGTGTTGGTTTGTGCGCTTCCGGGGGCTCCGGGGGCGGGTTCGACGTGGGCGGTGGCGTTGGCCTGGCCCAGTTCGCGCTCGATGCGTGCTTCAATGCGTGAGGCCAGTTCGTGGCCGGCGGTGACGGTCATGCTGCCGTTGACCTGCAGGTGCATATCAACCCAATGGAACGAGCCGCTGTGGCGGTGGCGCAGTTTGTGGTAGCCGGTGATGGCGCCGCGGCTGACTTCGTCATCGAGGATGGTCCGCAGGCGTTTGTCGTCGGCCGGATCCTGGCGGTCCATCAGGCCGTGCACGGACTGCCACAGCAATCGCCAACTGACGAACAGGATGCAGCCGGCCACGATGATGGCGACCACCGGGTCCAGCCACATTTTGCCGGTCCAGCGCACCAGCAGCAGTCCGACGAAGACCGCCCAGGTGGAGATCGAATCGGTCAGCAGGTGTTTGCCGTCGGCTTTGAGCGTGGGGCTGTCATATTTTTTGCCCGCCCGCATGACATAGATCGCCAGCGCTGCTGTAGCAACACCCAGCACCGCCAGGCCGATGACACCGAAGGTCAGGCGCTGCAGTTCCTGCCCCATGATCAGCCGGCGAATCGCTTCGTAGGCGATCACCACCGCGGCGGTCAGAATCAGCCAGCCTTCCAGACCGACCGCGAGGAACTCGATCTTGCCGTGGCCGTAGGGATGATCCCGGTCAGCGGGGCGGTTGGCGTACCAGACGGCATAGCACATCATGCCCGCAGCCGCGATGTTGATGATCGACTCCATCGCATCGCTGAGCACCGCCACCGACAAAGTCAGCGCGAACAGGGTGAACTTCAGCAACGTGATCACGATCCCGGCTGTGAGCGCATGCAGCGCCACACGGCGAATTTGCTGAGCATGAGGGCCGGCCTGCGGATCGGGCATGGGGTCATTGTACCGGCGTCGGAGCCTTGATGAACAAGCGTGGTGCGTGAAACGTTGTCGGACGATCACGCGACAGATCAAATAAAAAAGCCCACGCGTGGCGCGTCGTGGGCTCGTGTGTCGATGCGTGATGCATCGAGTGAATCAATGTGATGTGCGTATTCTAGATATCAAGGGCGCGTCCCGTCAATGCCTGATAGGCCTCAAGATATTTTTGTCTGCTGTTATCCACAATGTCGCGCGGCAGCATCGGGCCCGGCGCTTCCTTGTTCCACGCACCATCATCGACCAATTGCTGCAGATAGTTGCGTATGTATTGCTTGTCGTAACTGGGCTGATCGCGTCCGGCGGCATAGTGATCCGCAGGCCAGAAACGCGAGCTGTCCGGCGTGAGCAATTCATCGATGAGAATCGGCGTATCTGCATGACCATCAAGAGGTAAGCCGAACTCGAACTTGGTGTCAGCAAGAATGATGCCGCGCTGGGCGGCGTAATCGTGTGCCATGCGGTAAATCGCCAGCGACAGGTCGCGCAGCCTGGTCATCAGGCCCTCACCCACGATTTGGCACGCTCGCTCAAAGCTGATGTTCTCATCGTGGCCTTCATCTTCCTTCGTGGCCGGCGTAAAAATCGCTTGCGGCAGTTTTTCGCACTGCTTCAAGCCCGCGGGCAGGGAAATCCCGCAGACGGACTGCGTTTTCTGATATTCCTTCCATCCCGAACCAGCCAGATAGCCGCGCACCACGCACTCGATGGGCACCACCTTGCAGCGGCGTCCCACCATCACTCGCCCCGCAAGCTGTTTTTTGTGTGCATCGGTCAGGCCCTTGACCTGCCGGGCATCAGTGGCGATCAGGTGATGCGAAAGTTGGTCGCCCAGCTTCTGCTGGACCATGTCAAACCAGAACTTGCTGATCTGGGTGAGGATCACGCCCTTGCCGGGGATGCCGTTGGGCATCACCACGTCGAAAGCGCTGATGCGATCGGACGCCACGATCAGCAGGACGGGCTTACCGCCCCCGGAAGCTTCGAGTTCGCCTTCGTAGATATCGCGCACCTTGCCCTGTCGCCGGCCCGGCAGCGGCAGATCGGTGCGCATCAACGCTTCAGTGACGGTTTGAGTCATGTCGGCTCCTTGGGGAATCACTTTCCGGGGTCCGGTGTTCCGGGGGGCGCCGACAGGATAGGGCGGTAAAGGCGAAAGGGGAAATACGAATGACGAAATTCGAATGACGAATCAATGACGAATGCTCAAATGACGAATGACGAAAGTCTCGGATATTCGTCATTCGAATTTAGCAGCGAGGCTGCTGTTGAGGCCGTCGTCATTCGTATTTCGCGGCCCCGCCGCGCCTTAGCCGTCGAAGGCCTGGAAGTGGCGGTCCTGAATGGGGGTGACCACTTCCAGCACGTCATGCAGGATCACCGCGGGCGAGCCGATGGCGTTGATGTTGCTGATCAGGTCGGTGCTGTAATGCCCGAGCACCGGGGCGGTTTCCTTCTTGTAAATGTCCCAGCGGCGGCGAATCACCTTCTCATCGGCATCGTCATGGCGATTGCTCTTCAGCGCCCGGCGGCGCAGGCGGTGGATCATCGCCGCTTCATCGTCGGTGGCCAGGTGGATGATCTTGAGCACCTCGATGTACTGCTCCATGATCCGTGCCTGTTCGACCGTGCGCGGGATGCCGTCGAGCACCAGCAGGTCGGTCTGCGGCTTGTACTGGCCGAGGGTGTGATGGGCCTGGATGGCCTGGGCCCACATCTTGACGGTCACCTCATCGGGCACCAGTTCGCCGCGCGAGGAGTACTCGTAGAAAATCTTGCCCAGTTCGCTGTTGATGTCGATGTTGCGGAAGACATCGCCGCAGGAGCAGTGGTAGAAGCCGGGGATGCGGCCGAGGATCGCGCCCTGCGTACCTTTGCCGCAGCCGGGAGCGCCGAACATCAGAACGGTCTTGTAGCGGGACATAACAGCCTTTCTTGGAAGGAGTGAGGCGGCCAGTATAGCGCCTGGCGCGGGCTCTGGCGAACGCTGGAAATCGTCCAGAACCGCCCACAAATCCTGGAACGATCCTCAAGCGCACTTGAAATCGCACCGATTTAGTGCTAATATCGGGCGCAGACGGGAGAATCCACCGCCTGAGGTTGTGTAACCTCATTAGGGATACGTGGTTACGGATATGCTGGCCCTGACCCGGAAAACCGATTACGCCCTCGTGGCGCTGACCTACCTGGGGCGCCAGCAGCGGCAGCAGGCCGGCCTGGTCAGTGCCCGCCAGATCGCCAGTGAGTTTGACCTGCCGTACCCCCTGCTGAGCAACGTGCTCAAGGATCTGGCCCAGGCCAGACTGGTCAGTTCCACCCGCGGCCAGAGCGGCGGCTACGAACTGGCCGGCGATCCGGAGCGCACCACGCTGATGGAGATCATCACCGCGGTCGAAGGCCCCTTGCAATTGTCGCTGTGCACGGATACCTCAGCGGGCCTGACGATCGTGGGACAAGGATGCTCGCACGAGACCTGCTGCCCGATCCGCTCGCCGATCCGCCAGTTGCACCAACGGATTGCGAACATGCTCGAGCAGACGACGCTCGCTGATTTGATGGAGCCAAACACCATGGATGCCGCGGTCTGCCACGTTGCCGCCGCGGCCAAGTGACGCATCGAGAAGCACAAGGAGCCTAGCAATGTCGGTCAAGCTGCCGATTTACATGGACAACAACGCCACGACGCGCGTTGATCCGCGCGTGCTGGAGGCCATGTTGCCCTATTTCACCGAGAAGTTCGGCAATGCCGCCTCGCGCAATCACAGCTTCGGCTGGGAAGCGGAAGATGCGGTCAAGGTTGCCCGCAAGCAGATCGCCGACCTGATCGGCGCCGACGCCAAGGAGATCATTTTCACCAGCGGCGCTACCGAGTCGAACAACCTGGCCATTTTCGGTGCTGCCCGCATGTACGCCGATCAGGGCAAGCACATCATCAGCGCCATTCACGAACACAAGGCGGTGCTCGATCCCTGTAAGCGCCTGGCTCGCGAAGGTTACGACGTGACCTGGCTGGAGCCCGGGCGTGACGGCATCATCCGTGCCGAGCAGATCGCCGAGGCTATCCGTCCCGACACGATTCTCGTGACCATCATGTGGGCCAACAACGAGATCGGCACCATCAACGAGATCGAAAAGATCGGTGCGGTCTGCAAAGAGAAGGGCGTGCTCTTCCACACCGACGGCACGCAGGCTGTGGGCAAGATCCCCGTCGATGTCGAAAAGGCCGGCGTCGACCTGCTCAGCGGTTCAGGTCACAAGATCTACGGCCCCAAGGGCGTGGGCTTCCTCTATGTCCGTCGCCGCAAACCGCGCGTGCGCTTGACCCCCATCCTCGAAGGCGGCGGGCACGAACGCGGCATGCGCTCCGGCACGCTCAACGTCCCCGGCATCGTCGGCCTTGGAAAGGCGTGCGAACTGTGTCAGCAGGAGATGCCTGAGGAATCCGCACGCCTCATCAAGCTGCGCGACAAGCTCATCCACGGCATCACGTCGCAACTCGACACCGCGGTCCTCAACGGCCACCCCACGCAGCGACTGCCCCACACCGCCAACATCAGCTTCCCTTACGTCGAAGGCGAATCGCTGATGATGGCCATGAAGGAAGTGGCGGTCAGCTCCGGCTCGGCGTGCACCAGCGCGTCGCTGGAGCCCAGCTACGTGCTCAAGGCCCTCGGCCTCGGCGATGAACTGGCGCACAGCTCCATCCGCTTCGGCCTCGGCCGCTTCACCACCGAAGAGGAAATCGACTACGTCATCGACAAGGCGGTCAAGAGCGTCCAGCACCTGCTGGCCATGAGCCCGCTGTACGAGATGTTCAAGGAAGGCATCGACCTGTCCAAGGTCGAATGGGCCGCCCACTGACCCCCTAAAGCCCGGGGATTGCTATCCCCGGGCGTTAACTTGGCAACACCAACCCGAAAGGGAGATTTTCAAAATGGCATACAGCGACAAAGTCATTGACCACTACGAGCGCCCGCGCAACGTCGGCACGCTCGACAAGAACGCACCGGACGTCGGCACCGGCGTCGTCGGCGCCCCCGAGTGCGGCGACGTGATGCGCCTGCAGATCAAGGTCGACGAAAAGACCGGCAAAATCATCGACGCCAAGTTCAAAACCTTCGGCTGCGGCAGCGCCATCGCTTCCAGCTCCCTGGCCACCGAATGGCTCAAGGGCAAAACGCTGGAGGAAGCCGAGGCCATCAAGAACACGCAGATCGTGCAGGAACTGAGCCTGCCGCCGGTCAAGATCCACTGTTCCGTGCTGGCTGAGGACGCCATCAAGGCTGCCATCCACGATTACGAACACAAGCGCGGCATCCACCACGACGGCGACGAAGAAGATCACGACGACCACAAGCGGGCCGGCTCCACCCTGGCCGGCCAGGCCCAGCTCGCCCAGGAACTGGCCCGTAAATCGTAATCCACCTATTTAGCCCCCGGTGAATACACCGGGGGCATTGCCCGACTTCACGGAGTAACGCATCATGCCCATTCAACTGTCCGAAACCGCGGCCCGCGAAATCAAGACCATCATCCAGCAGCAGGAACTGGACGCCGAGAAAATCCGCCTGCGCGTCGGCGTCAAAGGCGGCGGCTGCTCCGGGTTCAGCTATCTGCTGGACCTGACCGAGCAGTCACGCGACACCGACGAGCAGTTCGAGCAGCACGGCGTCAAGATCGTCTGCGATCCCAAGTCGTACCTGTACCTCAACGGCACCAGCATCGACTTCAAGGACGAAATCATGGGCCGCGGTTTCGTCTTCAACAACCCCAACGCCACCAGCACCTGCGGCTGCGGCAGCAGCTTCCAGGCATAACCCCCCGGAACGCCCCCGCCCCCGGAAGAATCACTTCCGGGGGCGTTTAGCGTCGGAGCTTGCTCCGACATCATGGGCGAGCAAGCTCGCCCGCTAAACGTGGAACACCCCGCCCATCTTCCGGGGGCGTTTAGCGTCGGAGCTTGCTCCGACATAATTCAATATCGACCACCACGCGCAACAGCAGCACGGCCGTCAGCGGCAGCACCACCCATCACAGGCGATGACCAGTCGGTTCGGCCCGGGTGAACTCTTCCGCCAATTCACCCGGCCGCCCGCAGCGCATCGTCGCCACGATGAATGCTTCACGCTCATTCAGATCGCGTTCGCGCAGTTGCTCCATCTCCGCCCGCAGGTGGTCCTCCAACTCCTGCACCTGGGCTGCGGACAGGTCGGCCAAAGATTTTCGCCAGCGTGTCATCAGTTCGTTTAACTCGCACATGGTTTGATTCCCCATAGGCTGGCCAGGGTGTTGTGCACGCTGAGCCATTGTTCGCGTTCGGCTTTGAGGGCTTTGCCGCCGTCGCGGCTGAGGCGGTAGTACTTGCGTTTGCGCCCCGTCTCGCTTTCACCCCAGCGGGCTTTGATCAGGCCTTCGCGTTCGAGGCGGTGCAGGACGGGGTAGAGCATGCCGTCGGTGTATTGCAGGCTGCCGCCGGAGCGTTGTTTGACTTGCTGGATGATGGCGTAGCCGTAGCTTTCGCCGGCGGCGAGCACGGACAGGATGACGGGGCGGCTGGAGGCGGCGACGAGGTCTTTGCTGGCCATAGCAGTACGACACATTGCGGTGCTATGTATTTCAAGCATTTTTTGTTTACCCATCTGAAATTGACGAGGCCCAAACGCGGCGCTTGCGCGGGTCGGTTATTCATTGGCACATGACAACGTGGTGCACACGGTTCACCGCTTGTGCGCTGCAATCCCCGATTGGCACAAGGATTATGCAATCATCGAATGACACGACCACACTGCCCAAAGCGTGTGCAACAGGCTGAGCGAAGTTCTCGGACAGCAACCCCCGCGGCAGCGTGCCAGAGGCGATTGGGTCAACTTTCCGTGATGGATTTCGCTCTGGCACAGCAGTTGCAAATACAGCTCGCCATGAACGTGCAAACCTTCTGTAACTGGTTTACCCGCTGACGGACCTTCCCGCCCGACGTTCACCCCCAACCCCAAACCGTGTTTTGTTTTTTTGCGTGCAGCCGTTGTGTTGGCTTCACGAATTGATCAGGCAGACGACCTTTCAGGAAAGGTGATTTTTATGTTGCGTCGTCAGATTTCAAAAATCGTTTCCAATCCCTTCGCAGGCGATCGCCCCATCTGGTTGACCCTGGGCGCAGCCGTGCCGATTGCCCTGGGCACCGTGATCTATCAGTCGCTGACCATCGGCTTCAGCAACTACGGCCTGACGGACATGCTGCTGCTGGGCGGCAGCCTGGGACTGACCGCGGCGGTGGTGCTGATGGGCCTGCTGGCCAGCGTGTGGGCGGTCAGTGCGGTTGTGCGTCGCCAGGCTCACAAGCTGGCGGAGCGCATCGCCATGCCGCGCCCGACGCCGGAGCCGGGGCTGTCCGCCTGAGCGGCGGTTAGTTTCCCACCGGCCGGCCTGATAACTTCAACTGTCCGTCCACGGCAAACGTGATTGAGCCGTCGGCGGCCAGCGTCAGCAGCTCCTGCCGATCGTTGCAGGTGATGCGGATCGTTTGATCCGTTGCTTGCTGTGCATCGATCACGCTGGAGATGCGCGGCGACTGGTCGTTGGCGATCGATTCGATGGCAGCGACGAAGCGTGCGGTCTGACCCTGGCGGGTGGCCATCACCAGCGGGATGCGCACCAGCACCGTGTCGCCCGGGCCGTCGGCAGTCAGCACTTGGGTGTCGGCGCCCGCGGCCATGGTCATCGTGGTGGTCACATCGTCGCTCACGAAGCGCACGGCGAACGCCTTGTCGGTGCGGCCGGCGGCGATCTGCTGCATGTACTCCGCCCCGCGGAATGAAGCCTCGGCTGGACTCTGGTCCACGTTGAGCGCTTCAGCCCGCGTGCTGACGTTGTGGTACATCCAGTTGAAGCGGTGGGGGGCGTCCGCTTTCAGGTCGTCCACCACCAGCAGGTAGTCCGGCGTCAGCAGCATGGCCCGGCGATGGGTGACCGATGGATACGGATCAGTATCCTCAGCGATCACGGCCGCATAGTCATCGTTGGCGGCGTACAGCAGCAGATGACATTGGCCTTCGTTGCGCTGCGTTTCGTCCATCAGTACGGTGTTGTGGCTGATGGTGGTCTTGTACCAGTCGCGGTGAATGGGCAGGCGATAGGCCTGGCTCTTGGCGATGCCGCGATCGATGCCGAGAGCCTGGTGGTAGCCGTAGAGTTGCAGAGCGAGGGCATCATAATGGCCGTGCCCGCCGCCGTGTGGGGCGAAATCAAGTACGGCGGTCAGACCTGCACTTCCGGGCGCGCGCAGGATCGCGTGGCCGGTGCCGGAAAACAGGCGGCTGGTCAGTTGCACCGACTCGC
>CAYYGM010000056.1:0-26829 GCA_964471555.1 uncultured Phycisphaeraceae bacterium | reverse complement strand
TGTCGCCGAGGATCTGAAGGTCAGCCAGGTTGACGTTGCCGTCACCGGTGAAGTCCGCTTGCGCCCAGGTGGCGGTGGTGGACTGCCAGTTGTCGCCGAGAATCTGCAAATCGGCGAGATTGACCATGCCGTCACCGTTGGCGTCGCCGGCATGCAGAAAGCTCTCTCGCCACAGGTCATAGAGTTGCCCGCTGATGAGCGTGCCGCTGGACCCGCCGTCGAGCGTGCCTGTCAAAGCGGAGTTGTAGACGGAAAGCTGATCGACGTCGCCGTCCAGTTCGTGCCCGATGTTGGCATTGAAGCCGGAAGGCGCGGTGGCGGTGGTGGCAGCGCCGTAAGTCACAGTCGCCACCTGCAGGATGCCATCAACGTACATCTTGCCGGTCGAGCCGTCGGAAACCACAGCAAACCAGTGCCAGTTGTCGTCATCAATGCGGGTGTCGCTCAGCAGCGAGATGTTGTCCGCGCCGTTGCCCTTGATGTCGAAGATCAGCTTGCCACGGAAGCTGGCGCCGCTGCGACCGAGCACCACGTTGAAGCCGCCCTGATTGTGGATGGCGTTTTCGATCACGAAGCGATAAAGGTTGGTGCTGCTGCCGGAGTTGGGGCGAACCCAGCCGGCCACGGAGAAGGCGCTGGTGCCAAAGTCAAAGTCTGAGACATCGCCCAGATCGATCAGGTCGCTGGTGGCGTTGCCGACCGAAGCTGCATTACCAAACCCCGCCCCGGCATAGCCTGCTGCACTGGCTGCCAGACTAACCGATCCGGTGATCGTGCCGTTGTTGGAGCCGACCTGATCGAGCACGGTGGTGCCGCCGGACAGTGAATCAAAATTCCAGAGCGAAACCTGAGCACCGGCCGGCAGACAGATCAGCGCGGCCGACATGACTGCCAGCGCCAGCCTGACAGTCCAGCGAGCCGATGGGTAACCTAGAGTTAGCATTTTCGACCTCCATGGATGAAAAGAAGATGTCACGCCCGGCAGCGAGGCGGACGCCACGGCCGGCACATGCAGGACCTGATTTAGTAGCATGCACTGCACAATCCATTGAATCAATCGCAGTAAACGACTTTTTATAGCACTAAACAGTTCAACGCCCCTTTTCAGGCTCTGCGCCGCAGTAGAAGCAGTCCGCCGGCTCCCAGCAGGATCGAACTGGCCGGCTCGGGAACGGTCTGCTGCCAAAGGTTGTACAGGTCGCCGCCGGTCAGCACGCTATTGCCGTCGATCGAGCCGGTCAGTGCGGTGCTCTGGATCGTCAGTTGATCGATGCTGCCGTCGAAGCCGTCGCCGACGGAGAATGCGAAGCCGCTGGGCGGTGTGGCGGTGGTGCCGGCCAGCGAGGCGGTGGCGGTCTGTTTGACGCCGTCAACGTACATGCTGGCGGTCGAGCCGTCGCTGACCACAGCAAACCAGTGCCAGTTGTCGTCGTCGATGCGGGCGTTGCTCTGAATGGTGACGTTGGTCGTGCCTTTGATATCGAAGCCGACCTTTCCGCGCCAGCTCTTGTTGCTGGGGCCGATCCAGACGTTGTATCCGCCGTTGTTATGCGAGCCGTTCTCAACCACCATGCGGTAGAGCGACGCGGCATTGCCGGAGTTGGGTGCGATCCATCCAGCAACGGTGAAGGCGCTGCTGCCGAAGCCGAGTGCGTCGGTGGGGCCGAGCAGGTAATCGCCGCTGGTGTTGCCGAACTGGGCCGCGTTGCCGAATCCGCCGCTGAGTCCCGCGCCGCTGCTGGCCAGAGAGACCGAGCCGGTGACGACCAGATCATTGCTGCCTGCCTGATCCTCGACGGTGGTGCCGCCGGTCAGTGAATCAAAATTCCATTCACTGAGCACGGCCGCTTGCGCCGACAGCGCCGCCGTGCACAGCACGATGGCTGCCAGAACGCCTGATTGTTGTGGAATGATGGCCTTGGACATGATCTTTCCTCCTGGTTGAAAAAAGAGACATTGCTTACGCATGATCAAATTGGCTCTTGCTTGCATTGACATAGTAGAATATAATGGCAAAACACGCTTTAACAACCGTATTATTCGACTATCTATAGCATCAGACAATGAGTCACGGTTATAACGGTTCCACTTTAACGGGTGCGTGATGATCCAGGGCCAGACTTTCAACCCGATGATGGAAGTGAACCTCGGCCCGCTGCGCTTCAGCCTGGCTGGCCGGTTCGAATCAGCCGACGACGTAGCACTGCACGCGCATCCCTTCCACGAACTGATCCTCGTCATCGACGGCCAGTGCTGGATCAACGTCGGTGGGCAGCAGCGACTGCTCGAAGCCGGCGACCTGATCATCATCCCGCAACACGAGCCACACGATCAGCACTCCGAACAGATGGTTCGCACCTACTACGTCGGCGGGTTCTGGATGCCTGATCTGCTCAGCAGTAGTCTGCGCATCATCGACATGCGCGGCGACCCGTTTGTCGGCCAGTGGATGAACGACCTGGTCAACCAGTACAAGCACGAGCATCCGCCGCAACCGGTAGTGACCTACGGCCTGCTGGCTGCGATCCTCGGCCGGGTCCGTGCCGCGGAAGAAGGCTCGCTGCGCACGCGCCAGCAGAACCCGCAACTGGTCGCAGCCATCCGCTTCATTGAAACACATGTGGTGGACGACCTGGACGCTGCGAGCATTGCTGAGCATGCCGGGTGCAGCGCCAGCCATCTGACTGCACTGTTCCGCGATAACGTCGGCTGCGGGCCGATCTCCTATCAGATCCGCTGTCGCCTGACATTGGCCTGCAAGCATCTGTTGGAGCCGTACCTGAACGTCAAGCAGATCGCCCGGGCCTGCGGATGGCGCGATCCCAATTTGTTCGTGCGCATCTTTCGTCAACGCATGGGCTGCCCGCCCGGCCAGTGGCGCAAGCAACAGACAGTCGCACATGGTCAGTTGTTAACTTCAGGGCTCAAGGGAGAATTGGCGTGAGATCCATGCGGTGCTGTGGCTTGGCGTGGTTGCTGTGGTTGTTGGTGTGGCCCGGCGCCGTTTCCACTGCGGACGAAGCGGAGGCTCCGATCCAGTGGACGCAGCCGCGATCTTTTGACAGCACCGCGCCCGGACTGGGCCTGCCTCCGCTACGTGGCTGCACGCACGAAATCCTCTACAACCCGGCCAAAAACACACCCATCCGCACCATTGACGGCCGAACCGTCGAGCAGGGCTGGTACAGCCACGCTCCCGACCTGATCCCCTTTGCCGACGGTATCCTCGCCATCTGGACCAACCATCTGCGCGATGAGGGCGGCGCCGGCCAACGTCAACTGGCCCGTTTCGGCCGCTACGACGAAAAGGCCGGCAAAGTCACCTGGGCTGACGAAGTGGTGGAGATCGCACCCTCACCGGTGGCTATGGCACGTCGCCCCGAGTCCAACAACCCGAATGCCATCGATTGTCCTTACGTGCGCTGCAGTTTGAGAGTGATCGGCGGCAAGCTCTATGTCTTCGGCGAACTGAGCGCCAATGACGGCTGGAGCAATGATGTGTCCTACAACCATCTCCAGCCGCGCCCCATTCCCGAAGCCAACTACCGAGACGGCCGCGATCGTGAGGCCGGCTTCCGCTTCGACATCAAGCGCGACCTGGGCTTCCGCTACATCCAGCAATGGCAAGTCACCGGTGATCGTCTGGAGCCGGCGTCACCGATCTATCGCACCGCGCCGCTGGTCGAGAGCATTGAAGTAACCCCCGGCCGGTTCAAGCCGGTGGTGCCGGTGTATCCTGTTTATTCAGAAGCCGCGTCGATCGATGATGCGCCGCCGGAAATTCAGCAGGCGATGCACACCGAGCCCGACTTCGTATTAAACCCCGCTCCCAGGTACGCTCCCGGTACGAACAACCTCGCCGCCGACGGCTCGCGCGGCCTTGCCCACCAGACCCAGTTCCAACGGCCCGATGGCAAATGGGTTGTCGTGCGCGATCACCTGGTCAACGGCGGTTGCTACTATGCTGCGGTCAAGGACCACGCCGACGACAACTATCCGCCCGCCATCCGCACCAATCTCTTCGGCGACGTGCAGCCCGAGGCCGGCTCCCTGCCCAATGGTCGCGTCTGGCTCATCGGCAACGAAAAAACTCGGCGCAACCTCTATCTGACCCTCTCCGACGACGGCATCCACTTCGACCGCACCTGGCTGCTGATCTACGCCGCCGTGCAACCGCTGGAGGGCCTCGGCAAAGGCCGCAACCCCGAAGGTCCGCAGTACGAAGCCGCCATTCGCCTGGGCGATCGCCTGCTGGTGATCTACAGCATCGCCAAGCAGCAGGTGGGCCTGACGCAGATCCCGCTGTCAGCCCTGCGCTGACTGACCACTGATCGCCGAACAGAATCCGCACATTTTTTAAAAATTTCTTAACCTGAACCTTGACAGAACCCGAACAAGGGTTATGGTGGGGCGAACCTGACAAGTCCCTAACCAGTCACCAAGTCAAGGAGCTGATTATCATGGTGAGCGCAACAGCAAACCCCAAGTCCAACGGATCCAGCAGGCGAGGAGCAACCATGAGCAAAACCGACGATTCACCCGCACGGACGCAGGCCCTGGATCGGGCTGTGGCCCAGATTGAGCGAGCCTACGGCAAGGGCTCGATCATGCGCCTCGATGACGATCCTGCCAGCGTGCCCCCCGGCATCAGCACCGGCGCCATCAGTCTGGACCTGGCCCTGGGCGGCCGCGGTATTCCGCGCGGGCGGGTGATCGAGATCTTCGGTCCGGAATCCTCCGGCAAAACCACCCTCTCCCTGCACGTGATCGCCAACGCTCAGAAGGCTGGCGGCGTTGCGGCCTTCATCGATGCTGAGCACGCTCTGGACCCCTCCTGGGCCCGCCGCCTGGGCGTTAACCTCGAAGATTTGCTGGTCAGCCAGCCCGACACCGGCGAACAGGCCCTGGAAATCTGCGAACTGCTCGTGCGCTCCAATGCTGTAGACGTGGTGGTCGTTGACTCCGTGGCTGCCCTGATCCCCCGGGCGGAGATCGAAGGCGAAATGGGTGACAGCCACGTCGGCCTACAGGCCCGCCTGATGAGCCAGGCCATGCGCAAACTGACGGCCGCCATCGCTCGTTCCAAGTGCTCGGTGATCTTCATCAACCAGATCCGCGAGAAGATCGGTGTCATGTTCGGCAACCCGGAAACCACCCCCGGCGGCCGAGCCCTGAAGTTCTACGCATCCGTCCGCATCGACATCCGCCGCACCGCCAGTATCAAGGAAGGTGACACGGCCGTTGGCAACCGCACCCGCGCCCGGGTGGTCAAGAACAAGATCGCGCCGCCGTTCCGCCAAGCCGAGTTCGACATCATGTTCAACGAAGGCATCAGCGCTTCGGGCGATCTGCTGGATCTGGCCGTCGCCGAAGAGATCGTGCAGAAGTCGGGCGCCTGGTTCAGCTTCGGCGACGTGCGCATCGGCCAGGGCCGCGAGAATTCCAAGCAGTTCCTCAAGGACAATCCGGACCTGTTCGAGGAAATCCGCCGCAAGGTGATGGAGCTCAAGCACGTGCCCGCCGTGGCCGCCGACACCACGGAGGTCGAAGCGTCCGTGGACGAGTAAGCAAGCCCTCTACGTCCGACTCTGGTTTTAACTTCAGTTGCGGCGCGGTTTGCGTGTTGGCGTAGAACAACTCATTGGGCGGAGTCCGGTTTACCGGCCGTGGTCCGTCCGGTGTTCGGTCCGCAGCGGTTGATCACCAAACCGACAACAGCCGCTTCGCGGAGGTAACGAAGCGGCTGTTGCAGAGGAGAGTGAAGGTTGTTGTGTGCCTGTTATTGGTCGTATGGGGCAATTCTGATCGCAGGCATCGTGATTGATGGTTTCAGTTCCGATCGAGTCAACACGGTCTGATTACGCCAGTGCGGATCGCATGAATCAGGGATGATTCGATGCTCAGTGCTTATCCTTTTCTTTGCGGCCAAGGTGGTGGCTGATGGCCCGGGCGAGCTTGTCGGCAGCCTGGTTGACCGCATCGTATAGATCGTGGGCCTTGTGCGTCACGGCCAGCGGATCGCAGCCGGCCAGACGGGCTTCCATCACACAGCGGCGGTCCGATTGGCCTTTGCGTTTACTCTTATCGTCGCGCAGGTGAACCTCCACCCGCGTCACCCGTTCCGTGCGGTGTTTCAGGGCATGGTTCACGCGATCAATCACGTGCTCGTTGAGCGTGGGACTGACCTCAACGTCTCCGTAGTTGACCTGAATTTGCATGCGGATCTCCTGTAAATATGGTTCTACCAATGGTACGCACGCCCGGACACCGGAGTTCAACAGTTTGCAGGGCCGTTTCATTCCACAGATGTAACTGACCTCAATACGGGGTTTATGACGATAGAAAATTCATGGCCGGCCCTGATTACATCGTTGACATTGACGGATTGCGGCCCGTGGAAGGGGCCCCGCAGCACGCCGATGGCCAATCGCCGCCGCCGCAGACCAGCCGCGGGGCTCGACCCTGGCTGGCGGTGCTGTGGAAGTGCTGCTCGACGTACAGCCGGATCTATCGCAACTCGGCCGGCGATGCCTATGAGGGACGCTGCCCGCGCTGCGGGCGAGCGGTGCACGTTCGCATCGGTCCGACGGGTACGCACGCGCGCTTCTTCGAAGCCGGTTGAGCCATGCGCAGCCTGCGTAACATCCGCGCAGCGCTCTGCACAAATAACTCTCCCCGGGTTCAACAGCCTGTATCCATCAGTCATCAAATCGGCCTGGCGCCTTCACGCGGTCCATGTCCGGAGAGGATGGGATCGCGCTGAGTGGCGACGTCTTCGATGCCGAGGCACTGTTTTTGACGGCGGCGTTCGCGCTGTTGTCGTTTTTCCTGGCGCGAGGTTTTGGCCTTGATCTTTCTGACGCGCAGGCTCGGGGCGATGATCCCCGCTGCCAGCGCCGCTTCGAAGCACAGGGCCAGCACGCGCGGCTGATCGTAAAGTCCGCTGTGCATCGAGGCCAGCGCAGCGCCGATCAGCAGCAGCGCCAGCAGCGCAGCCGACCAATGCCCGCGCATCAGCAGCAACGGCAACCCCACGATCGCCGCCAACGTCAGCAGGATGTTGAATACGATCCACGACAGGGCCAGCAGGCTGGCGATCATGTCGCTGCTTTCAGTTGTGACGCTCGCTGACAGACCTTCGGTCAGGATGTGCTGTTGCACGTTGGGCGGCTGATAGGTCATGCCGACCTGGCGATACAGTTCGCCCAGGGCATGCCCGGTAGTCAGATGCACCACATGCCGCCACAGCATGGCCAGGTAACCGGCCGGATGCTCACGGATCGTCTGGCGAGTCAGGCGATCCATGGCAGCCAGCACGCTTTCATTGGTGGCGCGGGATGCGGTTAGTTCACTGGTCAATGATTCGGCGGCGGTCGCGGCCGGCAGCTTGCGCATGTCGGCGACGGTGTGGTAGTAGCCGTCGATGATCGGCTGACTGGAGAGGATCGGCCCAGCCCCGATGATGTAGTTGCGCGCCATCCACAGACCCGGCGGCAGACAGCCCGCCACAACCATCACCACGGACGCAGCGACCATGGCCAGCTTGCGCACCCGCAGCATCGACCACAATCCCAGCAGCACCAGCAGCACCAGGGCACAAGGCTGCACTAGGGCCGCAGCGCCCAGCAGCAGGCCGCCGATGGCCATCGAAGCGGTTGGTTGCTTTTCGCTGGAGACGATTAGCCACAACCCCCCCAGCATCAGTGTCAGCCACAGCATCTGTGGCAGCAGCACGTTGCTCATCGTCACCATACCCGGATGGATGGCGACGATGCCGGCAGCCAGCAGCCCCGCCGGGGTGGACTTGAGCAGCGTGAAGACCAGCTTGTAGGTCAGCAGTACACACAGCGCACCCAGCAGACACTGGGCGACCAGCACCGCGCCGGCTGGCAGGCCGATCGACTGGAACGCAGCCAGGAAAGCTGGATAGCCGGGCGTCAGATAAATCTCCGGCTGCTTACCGCTGAGCAGTGGCGGTTCAAGTTCACCTGCCTTGGCCCGCAGTAGGTTAACGGTGGCAATTGGACCTTGTGCGTCAGTTGTGTCGAGGGCGAAGGCGTGATCGGCGATGAGATTGGCGGCCAGCATCTCGTAGCGGGCTGAATCCGGATGTTGTGCCAGTGAGGTATCCGAGGCTGGGCCGAGTGCGAACACCAGCAGGCGCAGCCCCAAGGCGGTCAGCAGCAGCAGGGCGAGCCACCATGCGGCAGAGAGTTGCTGATCAACCTCGTTGCGATGCGACTCCAGGTCGCTGTGGCCGTCCAGCGGCATCATCGGACGGGTATCTTCAGAAAGGTTCATGAACCTGCTCCGTCGTGGTCCGCCCGGACGATGGCTGGATCAAGCAATCTGCACGGCCAGTCCGGTCCTGCTGTGATGGCCGATCGCATGAGGCGGCCGACAACCACAGCGGTCGCACCGAGGTCCGTCGCCTGCGAACCTGCTGCGACATGCTGATCGTCGTCGCAGCTACAGGGCGACTTGGGGCCGGATGTGGATAACACTGTTAAAATTGAGCGTGAGACTTTTACCTATCCCCTAAATCCGCTATTATCGGGTGAGCAAAGTGGAATACGCTGGTCCGCGTTCAACAAGTCCCATTCAGGCATATGTGGCGGATCAGAACGGCCAACTCATCAGGAGCGGTTGATTGTGCCGATTTCAACTTCGTTTTCCGCAGTGGTGAAGATGCCATCTCAACAATCCCAAGCGTTGGAACAGCCCAGCAGTATCCTTATAGCAGAGGATGAGCATTTGCTGGCCGCCAATTTGTCGCGGCAATTGAGCGAGTTGGGCTTTCGCGTGGTGGGCCCGGCTGCCAACGGCAAGGTGGCGATCGAGTTGGCCGAACGCGATCGGCCGGACCTGGCCCTGCTGGATCTGTGCATGCCGGAGATGGACGGTATCCAGGCCGCCCGGCTGCTGTACCAGAAGCATCGCATCCCGGTGGTGGTCCTTACCGCGCACTCGGACGATAGCTTCGTCAATGCAGCCCAGGATGCGGGCGTGTTCGGTTATATGCTTAAGCCGACCGAGGGTGAACGGCTGCGGGTGGCGATCCGCATTGCCTGGGGACGCTATTGCGATCAGTGCAAACTCAGCGGCGAGGTGGACAAGCTGGAGCGTAAGCTGGAGGAGCGCAAGATCATCGAGCGGGCCAAAGGCCTTCTGATGCAGAAGCTGAACCTCAGCGAGCCGGAAGCCATGAAGCGGTTGCAGAAGCAGGCACGTGACAATCGCCGGCCGATGGCGGAACTGGCTCGCTCCATCATCGAAGCTGAGCAGATGATGGGACAGTGACGGGTTGGGCCCGGGGGATCAGTTGAAACCGAACGATACGGTTTGCAGTGAAAACTCGTGCCTCGGGGGCGTGCCGACTTCAGTCGGCATGTCCAAGTGACCGCGTCCAAGCAAAAAGCCCGCGGCACGCGCCACGGGCTTGGGGTTAGGGCGGTGTTCAAAGAACACCGCGGGGCGTCTGGATGATTCATTGCCGTCGAAAATGCCGCAAGCCCACGGCGTGGTACCGTGGGCTTGGCGGCTGGAACACATCAGTTCTGTGGAGGTGGGGGGGGCGGGGCCTGGTCGCCCTGTGGGCGGCGAGGACGCTCACCTTCAGGGCGCTGGCCGCCGTCACGCCGCCAGTTCATTCGCTGCTGGTCGCCGTCCTGTCCGCCGCGGCCGCCCATCATGTCGCCGGGAGGCGGAGGAGGCGGCCCCTGCTCTTTCATCTGTTCGAGGTTCTTCTCGAACTGCGCTTTCTGATCGTCGGTCAGAACCGACTTGATCTTCTCAGCCGTGTCCTTCGGTCCGCCGGGGGCGCTTTCCATCAGATCACGCATCTTTTCTTCCGCCTGGCGCAGGGCCTCGCGGGCTTTTTCGATCTCGGTTTCGGCAGCCTTGATCTCGTCCTTATGCTCGTCGCGCCAGGCCTCGCGCTTCTCACGTGAATCCTGCATGATCTGCTTCATCTGCTCCCGCTGATCATTGCTCAGCTCTATGCCGCGCAGCAGAGCGAAGGAACCGCCGGGACGCATGCCGTCACGCATACCCTCGCGCATGTCTCCGCGCATGCCTTCACGCATACCGGGTTGCCCGCCTTCCTGCGGACGCCATTCGCGCCGGTGCTGGGGAGCATTGGTCTGATCATTCTGCTGAGCAGGTGGCGGGGGCGGAGTTTGGTCTTGTGCCAAAGCGATGCACACGCCGCCGCCTGCCATCGTCACGGCCAGTGCTGAACCTGCGAGGATTTGATGTAACCTGTTCACGGTGCAATCCTTTCCGGGCTGGTGGGCCCAATGTCTTGCCTTGCCTGTCCGCTGATCCAACGCACGAATGATTCGATTATTGCTCGCGCTCAGACGTACCCCTAGAATTGCCCCCTCACGCTTTTTTTGTGCCTGCCAAGGAGTCTGCCATGCCAGCACCCAACCAACCCAACCAGCCGCCGCAGCCGCAAGCCATCCCCGGCGTCAAACACATCATTGCGGTGGGGGCCGGCAAGGGCGGCGTGGGCAAGTCCACCATTGCCGTCAACCTGGCGGTGGCCCTGGCCCGCAAAGGTCTGCGCATGGGGCTGCTCGACGGCGATATCTACGGCCCGTCACTGCCCACCATGCTTGGCCTGCACGACGCCACCCCGCACACCAGCGAACACATGATCTACCCTTTTGAAATCCACGGCCTCAAAGCCATGACCATCGGCGTCCTGGTCGAGGACGACAAGCCCCTGATCTGGCGCGGCCCCATGGCCCACGGCGCCTTCCAGCAACTGGTCACCCAGACCGCATGGGGCGAACTCGACTGCCTGATCATCGACCTGCCGCCCGGCACCGGCGACGTGCCGCTGACCATGAGCCAGATTCTGCCGCTGACCGGCGCGGTGATCGTCTGCACCCCGCAGAAGGTGGCCCAGGACGACGCCCGCCGGGCCCTGGCCATGTTCCGCCAGCTCGGCGTCGAGGTGCTGGGCATCGTCGAGAACATGAGCTACTTCATCGGCGACGACGGCAAGGAGTACGACCTGTTCGGCAAAGGCGGCGCGGAGATGATGTCTCGTTCAACCGGCTCACCATTCCTGGGCAGCGTGCCGATCAACACCGCCCTTCGCCGCAACTGCGACGGCGGCAACCCCGGCGCCAACTTCGATGACCCGCAACTGGCTGAAGCTTTCAACCACGTCGCCCAGCAGGTGCAGCAGCAGGTGGCGGTGCTCAAGCTGGACCAGCCTGAGTTAACCGTGCGCTGAGGCAGCCGCAGATTCAAAATCAAGCAGGAACCGCGGATGAACGCAGATAGGACGCGGATAAACGCAGATGGCATTGGCTACCCTGGCTCTTATCCGTGTTCATCTGTGTCCTATCTGCGTTCATCCGCGGTTATCCGAAACTTCGATCCATCAGGGCGGGAAACTTCTGGCGATATTCGTGCAGGGTTGCCAGGTCGATCTCCGCCTCGATCACGCATTCACCGTCTCCAGCTTCGGCGAGCGTCCGGCCGCGCGGGTCGATGATCATGCTCTGGCCGCTGTAGGTTTCCTTGGGATCGCTGCCGCAACGGTTGCAGCCGGCAACGTAGCTCTGGTTTTCGATGGCCCGCGCCCGCAGCAGCGTGGTCCAGTGTTCCTGCCGCGAGCTCGGCCAGTCGGCGATCTCCGTCAGCACCGTCGCCCCGCGGTCGATCGCTCGCCGAAACACCTCCGGGAAACGCAGGTCGTAGCAGACGAACGGCGACACCACCGCCTGGCCCCAGGCGAAAGTCTCCACATCGCTGCCCGGTGAGAAAAACTCCGGCTCACCGCCGAAGGTGAAGCTGTGCAGCTTGGAGAACGTGCAGAGGGTTGAGCCGTCGGGGCTAAAGGTGACCGACTGGTTGCGGCCGAGCCCGTCATTGCCGCGCCGCACGAGCCCGGCCGTCAGGTAAATGTTGTGGCGGCGGGCCAGATCGACGAAGAACGCATCATCATCGTTGGCGATAACATCCACGTTCATGCTGAAACCGCTCAGGCACATCTCCGGCAGCAGCACCAGACTGCCCGCCCCCGGAAGTGCATCATCCAGCAGGGCGGCAATCTTTTTCTCGTTCCGGGGGCGATCCTCCCAGGCGATGTCGTACTGGCAGCAGTAGATTCGCATGCGTGCATTCTATCGCTTCGGTTACACTAGCCCGCCATGCCCACGCCAAAACCGATTCTCAAACGCCTGCACCTGCTTCGCCGTCGCCTGGGTGAGCAAGGCGATGGTCTGTTGATCTGTCATGCTCTGGACATCCACTACCTGACTGGTTTCTACGGCCGCGACTCCTGGGCCTACGTGCCGCTGCACGGCGGGCCGGTGCACATCCTCAGCGATTCGCGCTACGAGGAGCAGATTCAACGCGACGCTCCGCACGCCAAAGCCTGGATCCGCGACGGCTCGCTCAGTCTGGAATTAGCCAAGGTCGTGCGCAAACTCAAGCCCCGGCGCATGCTGCTGCAGCGCGATTACGTCACACTCAGCCAGCACAAGGCGCTGGCCAGGCAATTGGGAGCGCGGCGGCTGCATGCGATCGACGACGGAATGCTCGAGCAGCGCTCGATCAAGGACGATGACGAGTTGCGCCTCATCCGCAAAGCGATCGCCATTTCGCAGCAGGCGTTCGAGGAGCTGCGTCGCTTCGCCAAGCCGGGCATGACCGAATCGCAGGTCGGCGCGTACCTGGATTACCAGCTCAAATGCCTGGGCGCTGAGGGGCCGAGCTTTCAGACCATCGTGGCGACGGACGCCAATGCTGCTTTGCCGCACGCGGTGCCGGGACCGAAGCGATTGGGCAAGCGCAGCTTGGTGCAGATCGATTGGGGGGCGACGTACCGCGGCTACTGCGGCGATCTTTCGCGCATGATCACCACGGGGCCGATCTCCAAGAAGCTGCGCGAGATTTACGCCATCGTGCTGGAAGCTCAACTGGCGGCCATCGATGCGGTGGCGCCAGGTGTCAGCTACGCGGCCATCGATCGTGTCGCGCGGGATGTCATCGAGAAGGCCGGCTACGGCGAGTACTTCGGTCACGGCCTGGGTCACGGCATCGGGCTGAATATCCACGAATTGCCGGTGGTGGCAGGGCGTTTCGACAAGCCGGCCGTGGCGGGTCAGGTGGTCACCATCGAGCCGGGCATTTACCTTCCGGGGGTCGGCGGCGTGCGCATCGAGGACGACGTGCTGGTGACCCCGCGTGGGCGGCGTGTGCTCAGCGATTTGCCCAAGACGCTCGAATCCACGATGATTTAATTGCTAACCCGATGGAATGTTCACTATGGTCGATTTGAAAGCATTGCGTCAACTGGTCAAGCTCATGACGGACAACGATCTGTCGGAGCTGGACCTTGAGGACAAGGGCGGCGAAAAGATTCGTCTCAAGAGGGGCGCCCCCGGATCTGTTCCGGGAGGTGGCACGCCGTATCTGGTCGCTCCTACCGCCGTGTCACCTGCTGCCGCCGCCGCACCCGCTGCCACTTCTTCCGAGGGCGGGGATGATCTGGGCGGACTGGTGGAGATTCAGAGCCCGATGGTGGGCACCTACTATGCAGCCCCGAGTCCCGATGCCGAAGCCTTTGTCACCGTCGGCTCCAAGGTCGGGCCGGAGACCGTGGTGTGCATCATCGAGGCCATGAAGGTCTTCAACGAAGTCAAGGCCGAGCTCAGCGGCACGATCCAGAAGGTGCTGGTCGAAAACGGCCAGGCGGTGGAGTTCGGTCAGCCGATGTATCTGGTCAAACCATGAGAAGTCTGAGGGGTGAGGCCTGAGGCTTGAGCCTCTCAGACGCCCGATCACCTGAACTTTCATTGCTCAACCCTCAAACCACAAGCCTCATCCCTCACGCCTATGTTCAGCCGCATTCTGATCGCCAATCGAGGTGAAATCGCCGTCCGCGTGATCCGCGCGGCGCGGGAGATGGGCATTGAGACGGTGGCGGTGTTCTCCAGCGCCGACCGCACCTGCCGCCACGTCAAGATGGCCGACCGCGCCATCTGTATCGGCTCGCCTCGCTCGGCGGACAGCTACCTCAACATCGCCCGCATCATCGCAGCCGCCGAGGTTTGTGACGCTGATGCCATTCATCCCGGCTACGGCTTCCTGGCGGAAAACGCCCACTTCGCCGAGGTCTGCCGCTCCTGCAACATCGAGTTCATCGGCCCCAGCGTCGAGAGCATGCGCCTGCTGGGCGACAAGGTGGCCTGCAAGCAGTTGGCACTGAAGAACAAGGTGCCTACCGCCAGCGGTTCCAAGGGTCGCATCGAGTCGGAAGATGATGCGATCAAGACCGCCCGCGAGATTGGTTACCCGGTGATCATTAAGGCGGCGGCCGGCGGCGGGGGACGCGGCATGCGCGTGGCTCACAACGACATGTCGCTGCGCCACGGCTACCGCGCCGCCCGCAACGAGGCGGAAGGCGCCTTCGGCGATCCCAGCGTTTACATCGAAAAGTTCATCGAGCACGCCCGACACGTCGAGGTGCAGATCCTGGGCGATCAGCACGGCAACGTCGTGCACCTGTTCGAGCGCGATTGCACCATGCAGCGCCGCCACCAGAAGCTGATCGAGGAAGCGCCCTGCCCGCTGCTGAGCGAGGAGCAACGCGATGAGCTTTGCAAGTCGGCCGTGCGCCTGTGCAAGGCGGCCCGCTATTTCTCGGCCGGGACCGTCGAGTACCTGATGGACCGCGATGCCAAGTTCTACCTGATGGAAGTCAACACCCGCGTGCAGGTCGAACACCCGGTGACCGAACTGATCACCGGCATCGACATCGTCAAGGAGCAGATCCGCGTGGCGGCCGGCGAGAAACTCTCGGTCACGCAGCGGCAGATCAAGCGCAACGGGCACGCCATCGAGCTGCGCATCAATGCCGAAGACCCGCGCCGCAACTTCACGCCCTCGGCCGGCCGCATCGAACACTGGGCCCTGCCCGGCGGCCCCGGCGTGCGCGTGGATACGCATTGCTTCAGCGGTTACACCGTGCCGCCGCATTATGATTCGCTGATCGCCAAGCTGATCGCCTACGGCCAGAATCGTGAAGTGGCGATCGCCACGGCACTGCGGGCCTTGAGTGAATACGAGGTTGAGCCGATCAAGACCACCATTCCCCTGCACCAGGATCTGCTGCGCAACGGCGACTTCCATGCCAGCAAGACCGACATTCACTTCGTGGAGCGACTGCTGAGTTCCTGACTATGAAATTGACTTTCTTGGGCGCCAATCGTCAGGTCACCGGCTCCAGCTACCTGCTGGAGGCCGGCGGTTTGAGGTTGATGATCGACCGCGGCCTCTTTCAGGAATATCAGTTCCGGGAACGCAACTGGTCCAAGCCTACATTTGACCCCGCCACGATCGATGCGCTGCTGCTGACTCACGCACACCTCGACCACTGCGGGCTACTGCCGCGCCTGGTCGCCCAGGGATTCAAGGGCCCGATCCACTGCACGGAGCCGACCGTTGAACTGGCCAAGATTGTCATGCTGGATTCAGCCAGGATTCAAGAGGAAGACGTTGCCTACAAGCGCAAGCGTCACCAGAAGGAAGGCCGCAAATCACCGCACCCTTACGCGCCGCTGTACACCGTCGGGGATGCCGAGAAGGTCGGCCCCCTGATGCGCGGCGTGGGCTACGATCAACCAGTCGCGCTCAACGATGCGGTTACGGTGCGCTTCCACGATGCCGGGCATATCCTCGGCTCGGCCATGCTGCTGATCGAAGTGCGCGAGAACGGCTCGACCCGCCGCCTCGTCTTCTCCGGCGACATGGGCCAACCCGATGTGCCCATCGTTGACGATCCCACCTTCATCGAGTCGGCCGACGTCGTGGTGATGGAATCGACCTACGGCGATCGCGATCACGATCGACACGAGACAATTCAGGACCAGTTGGCCGAGATCATCAACCGCGCGGCCGAGCGGCACGGGCTGGTGCTGATCCCGACGTTCGCCATCGAACGGGCCCAGGAGGTGCTGCTGCAACTGGCCTTGCTGCTCAATGCCGGGCGCATTCCGCGCATGGCGACGTTCCTCGATTCACCCATGGCCATCAACGTCACCGAGGTCTTCCGCCGCCATCACGACTACATGGATCAACCGACGCGGGAGCTTCTGACCAACGGCAGTCTGGATGAGGCGTGGAAACAACTGCACATGCTGCGCAGCAGCGAAGAATCCAAGCAGCTCAATGACCGCAAAGGCCCCGGCATCATCATGGCCGGCTCCGGCATGTGCACCGGCGGACGCATCAAGCATCACCTGGCTAATCACATGGGCACGCCGCAGAACATCATCCTGTTCGTCGGCTACCAGGCGGTGGGCACGCTGGGGCGGCAGATTCTCGACGGCAAAACCAAGGTACGCCTCTTCGGCGTGCCGCGCGATGTACTGGCTGAGGTGCAGCGCGTCGAAGGTTTGTCCGCCCACGCCGGACGCAGCGATCTGCTGGGCTGGCTCAAGCACTATCGCAAGCCGCCCAAACAACTTTTCCTGACCCACGGCGATGAGCACGTCAGCGAAGCTCTGGCCGAGCAGGTGCGCTCGCAGATGGGCTGGAATGTCTCGGTGCCGGCGTATGGTGATACGGTGAAATTATGACGGCCAATCGCCGCTGAACACTTCCACCGCGGGGCCGGTCATCAGCACGTGATCGTCCGACTCGCGCCATTCCAGCTTCAGATCACCGCCCGGCAGATGAGCCAGAACCGTGCGCTGCGTTCTCCCCGTGAGCACGCCCGCCACGCACACCGCACAAGCGCCGGTACCGCAGGCCTGCGTCGCGCCGCTGCCGCGCTCCCAGTGCTGCACCGTGACCTCGCCGGGTGAGATCACCTGTACGAAGTGGACGTTCATGCGCTGCGGAAACGCAGGGTGATGCTCCAGTTCGGCGCCCAATCGCCACAGATCCAGGCCCTCGACCTTTTCGTGATAAATCACCGCATGGGGGTTGCCCATCGAGACGAACGTGGCGGTGAAGCGATCATCGATGCGGAAGATCTGGGCTTGGTCAGTTGCGGTCAACTTCCCGGGATCCACCGGCACCTTGCGTGGTTCGAGGATGGGCGTGCCCATGTCCACGGTGACCTGCTGCACCTTACCTGCTGCATCGGTGGTGTAATCGAGCGACAGCACACCGCGTCCGGTCTGGATACGCAGGGGTCTGGCGTTGCTGATGCCGTGGTCCACCACAAACTTGGCGACGCAGCGGATGCCGTTGCCGCACATTTCGGCCTCGGAGCCGTCGTTGTTGAACATGCGCATGCGAACGTCAGCGTCTTTAACTTCCGGGGGCGGCGGCAGGATGAGGATCAGGCCGTCACCGCCGACGCCGGTGTGGCGGTCGGAGATGACCGGGGCCAGGGCGACCGGATCGCGCACAGCCTGCTCGTAGCCGTTGATGTAAACGTAGTCGTTGCCGATGCCGTGCATCTTGGTGAAACGCATGGCGACATTGTAGCGGGCATGGCTACAGCAGATACATGGCGACCGCAGCCAGGGCGGTCAGGATGGTCAGCCAGCGCACTGCAGCGACGGCCCGGTCGGCGCTATGGCCGGTGAGCGGCTGATTGATCAGTCGGCGCAGGGCGAGTTGGCGGGAGCGGATCGAGCCGTGCCGCCAACTGCGGGCCGTGGGGTTGATGTGATTGAGATGGGCCACGTGTCCCAGGGCGTGGATCACGACCTCGGCCGAGGGTTCATCGATCGCGTCCAGCGTTTTTTCCCGAGCCAGGTGGGCGACGGCATACGCATCCGCCTGCCGCTCGATGCGGCGCGAGGCCCAGCCGAAGGCGATCACCCAGACGACGCCGGCCAGCGATAGCATGGTCATCAGGCTGGCGCTCAGCGTGTTGGTCTCACCGCAGACCATGCTCAACAGCGCATCGAGCACCGCCGCGATGCTGACAGCGAAAGCCAGCAGCCAGAACATGTGGCGTTTGCGCACGTGGGCCAGCTCGTGGACCATGACCGCTTCGACTTGTGATTGGGGCATGTGATCGAGCAGGGCGTCGCTGATCATGACGTAGCGCAGCGGGGCGATGACACCCATGACCGCGGCGTTGATCATCCCGCCGAAGGTGCGCCACAGCAGCAGGCCGCGCACCCGCACCCGGTGCAGTTTGCACAGGTAGTCCAGGTGATCGCGGATTTCGCCCGGCGGCAGGGGCACGGTATCCAGAATGTAGCGGATCATCAGCGGCGACAGCAGAAAGATCCCCATCGCTCCGGCCGCCATGACCAGCTCATCGCTCCAGCCGACATTTGTGTCCAGGTGCGGCAGGATGTAGCGGTCGGCCGACTCCACCCAGGCCAGGATCACCGCCAGCGGCGCCAGCATCAGCAGCACCTGGTGGCGAAGCTGCATCATCAGGAACCGGCTGCGGCTCCAGATCGGATAGATCGGCCGCCCCTGGTCGAGGCTGGCGATCAGGGCTGCCTCGCGCAGGCGGCGGTCGATGGGGTAGTAGCACCACCAGGCCCAGATGAGCATGGCGAGCGTCGGCAGCATGACCAGCAACTCATCGACCAGCACCAGGTCGCCCAGCACCATGCGGACCCACAGCAGCGAGCCGGCGTACAGTTGCCCGGCATACCAGGGCAGCAGGGCGAAACGGTACAGCGACAGTTGACGGTCGAGTTTGCGCAGCGTCTTGCCGCTGAGGCTGGTCCGCCGCTGGCATGCCCAGCGTGCCCAGACTGCCAGCAGGAGCATGGGCCCCAGGACTGCGGCTGCGACGACCCACGCGCGCGGGGCCGCGGCATCCTCGGGCGTGACCGCGTCATGCAGGAAGATGCCGATCGCCAGGCTGATGACCAGGATCTGAACCACGGGGATACTGTAGGGAATTTGTGATTGCGTGATTGCCTGAAAGCCTGAATGGGAGATTGCCAAGCCGTGAGGTGCTGGCGTAAGCGGAGCCGACTTCCCATTTCCCCATTGCCCCATTCAAGCAATCAGGCAATCAAGCAATCAAGCAATCCCCCATTTCCCCTCCCTCGCCTCTTGTTCCTGTGTTCAGGGAGGGTTATGATGAGACTATGTTGGTTCGAGCAGGGATGCGACGTTGGTTATGGGCTATGCCGCTGGTCCTGGGAGGGGCCTGTCTAGGCGGCTGTCAGAAACCGCTGTTTCCCCAGAACGCGCCGCGGTCGCCGTACGAGCGTTATTTGACGCTCCGCGGCGAGTACCGGCCGCCGGTGGAGACGGACGCTTATGGCATCGAGCGGCCTGCTCTGCGACAGCGTCTGCAACCGTTGCGATGAGTTGCGCCGCTTGCCCAGACGTCACAGGCCGCGGATCAACATTGGCGGCTACGGAATTATCACACGTTTTGTGGTGAATTTTGAAAGAGTCGAGCCTCGGCAACCGATGAGAGAGAAACGTAGTTGTGGTTAAGGGCCTTCGTTCAACACATCGCAGGATCAAGTTGGTGCCGGATCGTCGGACCATCACCGTGCTGGGCGCCCTGGTCGTGGGCATGACACTGACCAGCATCTTGCTATTGGTGCTCACGCCCGGCCCGAAGGTGCCCATCAGTGGTGTCAAGCTGCAGGCCATTGAGCAGGAAACCGACCGTACCAGCAAGCTGTTCGACACCACGCAGCAGCCCTGGCACTGGCAGGCCATCGTCATCCACGACTCCGGCTCAACCGTCGGTTCCTCCGATACCATCCACCAGGCCCACGAGCAGCTCGGTCGCGGCGGCCTGGGCTACCACTTCGTGATCAACAACGGCTCGCTGGCTGAGGACGGCCAGATCGACGTCGGTTTCCGCTGGCAGCGCCAGTTTGCCGGTTTTTACGTCGAGGGCCAGGGCGCTGACTGGTACAACCGCAACGCCATCGGCATCTGCGTGATCGGCGACGCTGAGCATAAGCCGTTCACCGAAGCCCAGACCCGACAACTGGTCTGGCTGGTCAAGCAGTTGCAGCGGCACTACGGCATCCCCCGGGAGGCGGTGCACGTGAGTCTGGGTACCGACCCCTCGCAGCCGGCAGCGTATTTTCCCTATACGCTGTTCAGTCAACAGATCGACCCATAATCCTGCAGCCGGTTAACCTGTTGACCGCCGCGGGTGCCGGGATGTGGTATTGCTGCGCACCGGGAATCAGTCGGATTTGAGAAAGAATCCCGCACAATCCCTTCCCTTGGCCCATTCGTGCGCCCTACGATGGGGATAGTCAATTCAAGGTGCCAGCGGGGCGAAAGTCGCCAGGTTCCGAGGTCGATGTAGCCGTTGAGGTTACAGCCAAGTCACGTTACACTGGAGACATACGATATTCCGTTTTTCGATGCTGACATCCCGATTGAGGAGTGTTTGACAGCAGGTTAGACCGGACACCACCGCTGTAGGAGATAACAGCGACATTCCGGGCGGCACTCGTAACCAAGCTGTCAGCCTGTTTTCATGGCTGATCCCTTCCAGATTGCTGGCTTCGAAGTAGTAGCCACCCTCGGCCAGGGTGCACGAAGCACTATCTATCAGGTCTGTGACCGTGACGGGGGACAGTTCGCCCTCAAGCGCGTCATCCGCAACGGCCCCAACGACCAGCGCTACCTCGACCAGGCCATCGGCGAGCACCGCGTGGCCAGCCAGTTTGATCATCCTTCCCTGCGCAAAAGCCTGCGCCTGATCAAACAGAGAGACTTTATCCGCACCAGTGAGGTTCTGGTGTTGATGGAGTTAGTTTTGGGTAAGACTTTGGAGCAGGAGCAGCCCAAGACCATGCTCAGCATGTGTCGGGTCATCCGCGACGTGGCGCTGGGCCTGACCGCCATGCACGAGCAGAAGTTCGTCCATGCCGACATCAAGCCCAACAACATCATGACCACCGCCGACGGGCGGATCAAGATCATCGATTTCGGCCAGTCCTGCCCCGTGGGCACGGTCAAGCCCCGCATCCAGGGCACGCCCGACTACATCGCCCCCGAGCAGGTCCGCCGCGGGCCCATTACGCCGCAGACCGACATCTTCAACCTCGGCGCCACCATGTACTGGCTGCTGACCGGCAAATTCGTACCCACGCTTATTCCCAAGAAGCCCACCACCATCACCTTCCGCACCGAGAACGGCTTTCCCGCCCCGGCGGAAGTCAACGACCAGGTGCCCCCGGCCCTGTCTCGGCTGGTCATGGAGTGCGTGCAGTCCAATCCCCCCGAGCGCCCGCGAACCATGAACGCCGTGATCGATCGTCTTAACCTGGCCATCGCCCAGCTCGAGCGCCAGACCCGTGGCAACGACGACAGCCAGGAAACCGCCCCCGCCCGGGAAGCGATCTGACGCTCATAAAACTTTGCGTTGAACGTCGGTCGATGGCGTGAAATGAGGTGTTATCACGCTGATCGGCGATCGCGTTAACCTTGCAGCACTCGAGCCAGTCGTTCCGCCAGACCCATGCGCCGATGCTCAATCTGCTGCTCGGGCATGTCCAGCACCTGCGACATCTCACGGGTGCTCAACTGCTCGTAGTAGTGCAGCACGATGATCAACCGGTCCAGGCGGGATAACTCGCTCATTACACGATCACGCAACTGCTCACGGCTGACCGTGGACCGCTGCAATGTCTTGCTGGCCGCAGGGCGGTCCATCACGGAATACGAGGCAGCGATCATGAGCATCTCCTTGCCGTGGCTTGAATGGTGGTGCTTGTGCTCCTCTGTCAATGATCTGACGGCTCCGGCAAAAACGAACGCGGCAAAAATGAACACGATCGCCACGATTTTACGGAACCAGCGTATCGTTGCTATCGGCCCCAAGTGCAAGTGAGGTTTATTTTTTTCGGACCTTGAGCGAAAATGTACCATGAAGATCGCTCAATCACGATGTGTGTCTCGCCGCTTGCGGCTTCGCGAAATCGTCCATCGATGACGTGCAGCACCGCGCAATCACAGACAGCGTGACGGAACCCTTCCTCCCCTGATCCATGCTCACAGTTTCGCCAGCGTGTCGGTCAGCAGTTGCAGCGTGTCTTCCAGCGCCTGGGGAATGACGCGCACATTGCCGACGCTGTCCATGAAATTGACGTCACCGCTCCAGCGCGGCACCACGTGCATGTGTACGTGTCCCGGCAGACCAGCCCCCGCACAGCGACCCAGGTTCACGCCCACGTTCAGGCCCTGCGGCACCATCGCCTTGCGCAGCAGGCGGCAGCCCAGCTCCGCCAACTCCATCATGCCGTTGCGCTGTTCGATGCTCAGATCCGACAGGTCCGCCAGGTGTGATGCCGGCGCGATCAGCAGGTGGCCGTTGGTGTACGGATAGCGGTTGAGCATCATCATGCCGCGCTCGTCCTGCATCAGCACCAGGCGCTGGCGGCGCGTCAGCGGATCCTGAGCTGCGGCCGCGGCGCACAGAAAACAACTGTCCGCCTCATCCGGCTGCGTCGGCTGACTCAAGCCCTGGATGTACGTGATCCGCCAGGGCGCCCATATCTGTGAGCGACTCATGATGATCTAGCCTACCGCATTCCACGTCGGTCAGCGAACCGCCCGGCTACAACAGGAAGATCGCCCACACCGCGATCAGCACCGGCAGCAGCATCGGGATCGAATAGCGGAACACGTAGCCCAGGAACGTCGGCATCTTGATGCCCGAGGACTCGGCGATCGACTTGACCATGAAGTTGGGCGCGTTGCCGATGTAGGTCATCGCTCCGAAGAACACCGCGCCGATGGAGATGGCGATCAGGAACGCATTCATCTCCTGCACGCCGGTCAGGAAGCACAGCTTCAGCTCCGCGTCCTCCAGGTGGCCCTTGCCGGCGACGATGTCAGGCTGGTGATAATGGATTGCTGTCTCCACCGCATGCAGCACCTGTTGGTCCTCGATCCGCGGTACAAATGCAGCGAACGGGCGCGAAGGATCTGACTCATACGCCGCGTACGCTTCCTTCAGCACCGCTGCCGCCGCGTCCACCTGAGCCTGCGGGATTTCGCCCAGTCGCGTCTGCAGAAACGTCAGGTACGTCGGCGCGTTGTCCAGCACGCTGGAGAGTGTGCCGGTGGCGAAATAGAAGTTGCCGGGCGTCTTGATGGGCATGCTCTCAGCGTTGGCGTCCAGGTACTCCAACGCAGGCACCATGGTCGAGAAGATGGCCAGGAAGAGAATCGCCACCTCGCGGATGGGGGCGAAGGTGAACTCGTTGACTTCGTGGATGCCTTTCTGCGTCACCTTGTAGCTGAACAGAGCGGTGGCCACCATCAGCACCTCGCGGCTGAACACCACGCCGATCAGTGCCTTGAGGCTCGGGCCCGCCATCAGTTCGCCGAGGCCGTCGAAGATGCTCTGCTGGAACACCGCCACGATCACGATCAGGATCAGCAGGATGTTATAGATGCCGTTGATACGCACAGCCGGGCCGGTGTCGTGTTCGCCCCAGTCGTGACGCTCTTCCTTGGAGTGGTCGATCTTGTCGATGATGAAGTAGATGCCCAGCAGCATCATCGTGGCCACTAACCACGGCTGCCAGCAGAACTCCAGCACCCACCAGAAGGGCACACCCTTCAAATAACCCAGAAACAGCGGCGGATCACCCACCGGCGTCAAACACCCGCCCACGTTGGCCACGATGAAGATGAAGAAGATGATGTGGTAGGGCTTGATGTGTTTGCGGTTGATGCGGATGTAGGGCCGGATCAGCAGCATGGCCGCGCCGGTGGTGCCGAAGATGTTGGCGATCACCGCCCCGGTCAGCAGCAGCAGCACGTTGGCGGCCGGCGTCGCCTTGCGCGAGACGTGGATCACGATGCCGCCGCTGACCACGAACAGGGCGAACAGCAGGGCGATGAAGCTGACATACTCGCGCATCTCGTGCAGCCAGGGGTGCATGTCCCGCCGCACCGCCGCGTAGTAGAGCAGACCCACCGCGAACAGGGCCGCCGCCACGTAGGGATACTTGTGCTCCCACCAGTGCGCAGCAAACAGCGGAAACAACGCGATGCAGCCCAGTACGATGATGAACGGCAGAATCCATGCCGGGTTCGGCGAGAACTTGTGATGTCCTTCACCGCCGTGCTCGGCAGCCTGCTGCTCCCCGTGCTCAACCGCGACAGCCTCCGCTGCTTCGTGTGCTTCGGTCGTCGCCTCCTGTACGGGCGCGGCAGACGCTGCTTCAGCAGCGGTCGTCTCAGTTTCTTGCGCCACTTCGGTTGCGGTCTGTTCAACCGCCGCCGTCACCGCGGGCGCAGCCGGTTCCTCGGCCGCCACCGTGGGCGTCAGCGTCCACATCAGCACTGTCAGAAGAAGAGCACCCAGCACAGTCAGACGTTTCATGTTTGGACTCCGATTACCCCCGTTGCGAAGCGGGTCGCAGCAGGGCCATTATCGGCTGGATGCCCGCGACCGCTGCAAACTGATATGCCGATAATCGTCTGGCCTATCATGCTTTGTGGATTCCACCGCGCTTGAATCGCTCCAGACTGGCTGTCGCAGACGCCCCATGGCCACGATCCATCCTGCAACCGGTCGGGCGCGTCGATTGTGGCTGCTGCTGTGGTGGCTGCTGATGGCGCTGACGCTGTGGGAGCTGATTCTGCCGCTGCTGCCGTGGAAGTTGAAGATCGGCGAGGCGGTTCGGCCGTCGTATCTGCTCAGTTGCCTGCTCCAGCAACATCCATCCCTGCCGTCCGCCCTCACCCAAGCTGTGCCCTGGACCGGCGTCAACGGCATCTTCGGCATCGATCTGTCCCGCGGCCAATACGGCTACTGGCACATCGAAATACTGTTGACGACGGTGACGTTGTTCACAGCCCTGCTGTTCGTGCTGTGTCTGGGTGCGTTCACGTTCAATCGCCCAACACTTGCCCGTCTGGCGGAGCATCGCCCATTGACCAGCGTGCAGCAGACAATTGCCGCCCTGATGGCTGGCATGCTCGCCACCGCCGCCTGCTGGCTGCTGCTCGATGTGTTGAATCTCTGGTACGTGATCTATCGCCTGTTGCCGCACCCGGTTTACAGTCAGCCGCAGTTATCCAACGTGCGCTGGCAGTACTACCAGGTGCCGCAGTTGGGATGGTTGGGGCCGAGCCTGCTGGGCGTCAGCTTTCTGATCGCACTGTTGCTGATGACGCTCATGCGGCAGCGGGACGAAGAATGTTACTGGAAGATCGAACGCCTGAGCCGGTGTTTCGTGTTGGCCGCGCTGTTGCTGCTGGGCTGGGCCGTGCTACAAACGCTGCTGGGTGAAGCGGAAGATGCGTACCAGGGCACCTACACCGCCGGCCTGCTCGGCACTTTCGTACTGCTGTGGTCCTTCGGCGTCCGCGCCCGCTTGCTGCAGCAGTGGCCCGCCTACCAGCAGGTGAAACTGCAAACGCCCGCGGCCTGCACCGACTGCGGCTACGACCTGCGCGGCACCATTCTGGCCGGGCGCAGCGAATGCCCCGAGTGCGGCCACAAGATCATTGTTTAGCGGCGGAGCTTGCTCCGCCTCGGTCGAGCAAGCTCGCCCGCTAAACGAAGATTACGCGCTGTCGCGGCCGATCACCGCGTAGTGTTCGCGCTCGCCGCGGCCGATGACCGGGTAGTCCTTGCGCAGCGGGTGGGCTGGATATTTCTCCCACAGCAGGATTCGCCGCAGGTCCGGATGGTCCGTGAAGCGAATGCCGAACATGTCGAACACCTCGCGTTCCGGCCATTCGGCGCCGGGCCACAAATCGCAGGCGCTGGGCAGTTCCAACGCCGGGTCCACTTCGATGCCCGTGGTGTCGGCCGAGGGTTCCACATGCACCTTCACGAACAGCCGCTGGTTGTGAGCATGACTTTCCAGGGCGTACACCACCGCAAAGCGCCCGGGCACCGGCGAAGGATAGTTCAGGTAGTCGATGCCGATCACGTCGCTGAGGAAGTTGTAGTTGCAGGCGTGATCATCGCGCAGGAAGTGCAGCACATCGTGCAGATCGCCGGGCTCAACCACCAGCGTGGTTTCACCACGGAACTCAGCAGCCAGCAGCTTGCGGTCGGGAAACTGCGCCTTGACCAGCGGCAGCGTGGGATGATCGAGATTGGTCTGATTCATGTTGTGCGTTATTCCATATAGCCCGACCATTCTGGCCGGGTTCGCTGCGAATCATATTAAACGGCCATCTCGGCCGGGTGCCTTTGGTGGTCAACGGGTCGCATCCACCAGCTTACCGATCACCGCGTCCCACTGTTCGATCAGGCCCGGCCACTCGTGCTCCAGGGCGTCAGCCAGGGCCGAGGTGTCCTGGTCCTGCACCTGCCGGCGAAGCTCCTGCAGGGCGGCGAACAGGTCGTTGGTGCAATCACTGAACTGTCGGCCGCTCACTTGCAACTCCGCCAGGTTCACTTCCAGCAGTCGCGCAGCCTGCTCAATGGTCTGCAGCGTGGTCAGCCAGACGTCGTTGATCCGGCCCAGCAGGGTGAACGCAGCCCCTGCCTGGTCCTGCTGGAGTTTGCCGGCCGCATCGCTGAGCACCGGCTGCTGCTCGAGCAAGTCCTGCCGCACCTGCTCCAGGGCCTGACGTGCCACCAGGCCGGGGGCGGCCGAGACCAGGCGCAGCTCCTGTTCCGGGTTGACGGTCAGGGCCGCCTGCTCGGTCAGGGCGTCGCCGGTGAGGGTTCGGCCGTCCAACTGCACCTCCACGACCATCCGGCCGTCGTTTTGCAACCGGCGGACGGCCGCCTCGAGCAGTTCGCCCAGCGTCCGACCCTCCAGATCCGCCTCACGATCGTCCAGGTAGATTGCCATGGCGACCCATGATATGCCGGGGTGCATATTCTTGACAAGATATAGGTTTTGCTTAGACTTAGGAGTTCACGATCGACATGGGGTCGGTCGTGTCAGTGCCTGAGGTTTGTAATGC